>NZ_JBRIKK010000006.1:0-122796 GCF_052976705.1 Staphylococcus sp. MSU001 | reverse complement strand
CTAATTTTTTGGATTATATAAATATAAAAAGGGTGGGACTGAATTCATTTTGAATTCGAAGTCCCACCCACTGGGTTAACTCGAGTTAATAAAGATTAAAATGAACAAATCATGACTTACTGAAGTGACCTTAAACCTGTTTTTAGGAATAGTCACAAGATGAACTTTACAGAAATTTTTATGTTCTTTCTTATTAATCCTTTTTTGAGCTTTGAGAATTTTGATTGTTACTATTTTGTTTTTGTGTATTTTGTCCTGAACTAGCATTTTGATTGCCACTATTTCCATTGTTTTGTGGTCTGGTTGACTGTGTTTGATTTGATCTATTTTGGGTGCTTTGACGATTTGCTGATGACTGGTTAGATTTATTTTGTTGTGGCTTTTGTTGTGTTGGCGATTGATCTTTTTGACTTGGGCTTTCTTTAGAATTTGAACTGTCTTGTCTAGATTTTTTTCTTTCGTCAGTTTTTGGCTCTTTTGCTCTCTTTTCTCCTGTTTGTGGATTTTGTTTCACCGGAGTTTGAGTCGTAGGTCTTTGTGGCGTTTGAACAGTTTGCTGCGTTTGTTGAGTTTGTTGAGTTTGAGGAACTTGTTGCGTTTGTTGTGTATTATTCTTTTTTTCTTCCTCCGATTTTTTGTCTTTTTTTTCCTTTTTATCTTTATCGTCTTTTTTCTTTTCTTGCTGTGTTGTTTTATTACTGAGTCGTTCGTTGCCTTTTTTTGAACTATCGACAAATGAGTAAATACCAAATGCTAAACCTATTAATAATAGCAATACTACAATCGCACTAATAAATTTGGAGATACCGCTCATCTTGTTTACCTCTCTTTCATTCTTAAACACTAATTTATCTCAAAAACAATACTATTGAATCATTGCAAAAAATCAAATCTTAACTATTTTCAATAATTAAAAGTAGTATTTCCCTAAAATTATTTTCAACAGAACTTTTGGGAATAATTAAATAACAAAGTCCAATGAGATTATATAATAGTGATATTTGAGTTTAATCAATCAATACAACTTTATATTTAATTATCTCATACATGATAACATCATACTGATTGATTAACATCATTTTTAAATAACTTAATCAAATCTTAACACGAGTGTTCGTAGATTTACCTATTACATTTACTTGTGCAAAATAATTCACAACATCATTTAAAAAAGTTTAAAATAAATAGTGATATAAAATGAAACTATTTCACAAGTATAAAAAGTAGAATTAGTTTTAACTTCTTTTTTACTGGTTTATAATTATTTTAAAAAACTTTTATAGTTAGAACATAGATACTTTATTTTATTACCACTTTAACCTTTTATTTTACGGAATAAACAATATTAAGAATGTACTCTTTTATACAGTATTTACTATTAAATGGGGTATATGTATTTTAGAATAAAAAAAGGATCCATACGTTGCTCGCACGGATCCACTACTAAAGGGAGTCAAAATTTACCTTCGTCAGTATATTATGGGGTATACTCATACTAATTAAGAGATGTTTAATTAATTATCGAAGGTACAATTTTATTATAACTAATCTGTTTTTATTTTAAATGCATATTAAAAAAAGTCTTTGACATCTTATTGGCTAAAAAATGTATAAAATATGAATAATAATAATAACTATCAATAAGATGACAGCTTTTTATTTTCAGACGAGGTGAAACTATGAAACGCTATTTAATCACTGGTGGAACTGGCATGGTCGGTTCACACTTAGTCAATGAAATTAAACAAACCGATGCACATATTACAATTTTAACCAGACAGGATAAAACTTCTAATCATCCAAAAATCACGTATATCAACTGGTCAAAAGAGGATTGGCAACATCAAGTACCAGATATAGATATTGTTATTAATTTAGCTGGTGCAACGTTGAATAAACGTTGGACATCTTCCCACAAACAAGCGATGATGCTTAGTCGTATTCAATCAACGCAAACACTATTTGAACTTTTTGAAACACGTGAACACAAACCAGAAGTTTTATTTAACGCAAGTGCAATGGGCTACTACCCTCCAGATTTATTTACAAGTTATACGGAGTTATATCAAACACTTCCATTTGATTTCTTATCAGAAATCGTATATCAATGGGAACGTTTTGCTAATAAATTTAAGCAATTCGGTACACGTGTCGTTTTAGGTCGATTCGGCCTTATTCTATCAGACGATGGTGGCGCTCTTGAAATGATGAAACTTCCGTATCGTTTATACGTTGGGGGAAAACTCGGCTCTGGAAGACAATGGTACTCATGGATTCATATAGATGACTTAATTAGAGGTATTTTATTTACTATCAATCACGATAACGCTGAAGGTCCATTTAATTTAACTGCACCTATTCCTGAAAGACAAAATTTATTCGGTTATACATTAGCACGTGCGATGCATAAACCACATGAAACGTGGGCACCTAAATTGATACTACGTACAGTGTTAGGTCAGATGTCTACTGTCATATTAGATACACAAAAAGTACTTCCAAATAAATTACATGCACTAGGTTTTGAGTTTAAGTATAATAATTTA
Organism: Staphylococcus sp. MSU001; assembly: GCF_052976705.1. Taxonomy (NCBI): domain Bacteria; kingdom Bacillati; phylum Bacillota; class Bacilli; order Caryophanales; family Staphylococcaceae; genus Staphylococcus; species Staphylococcus sp. MSU001. The sequence continues at coordinate 120,250 of NZ_JBRIKK010000006.1, read as the reverse complement.
AGAAATGCTTTAGATGATTTAATTAAAGCTTAAGAATTACACCATAAGAAGAAGGGGTATGAAATGAAAGATACTCAATTAACATATATATTATTAATCATTGCAAGTGTTTTACTAATTGCTAATGGTATATTTGCATTTGAACGTACGTTATCAATGATATTAATGTCGATATTGTTTATATTAGTTGGAATCATTTTATTATCAACAACATTGAATACCATGTATCAAACATCAAAACACTCTAAACGTTAAATTTCATCGGTTTAAAGAAAATAATCATTTCATTCTAAATCTACATTCATATATTTTTTAAAACAAAAACCCTAGTAGACTAATGATAAAATATAGACTGACCCCAATTAGTGGGAATTATATAAAAACACTTTCGTTGAATTCATATTAAAATGAATCATACGGAGGTGTTTTTTCTATGAAAAGAGTTTCTTATTCAGTAGAAACAAAGTATAAAGCAGTTGAAATGAAAGCAGCAGGATTTTCAACAAAAGAAATTATGAAAGAATTAAATATTAAAAATAGAACACAAGTGAAAACTTGGTGGCGATGGTATCGAAATGGGGAAAGTTATAGATTTTCACAACATGTGGGTAAACAATATACCTACGGTAAAGGATTAGAAGAGCTGTCAGAAGTAGAACAATTAAAATTAGAAAATAAGAGAAAAGATATAGAATTGGATATTTTAAAAAAGTACAAGGCATTGGAAAGGAAGTGGTACCAACAGTAGTCATAGATTTAGTGGATCAATTAAAAGTAAAATATTCAATCAAATTGATACTAGAAGTATTAAACATACCTAAATCAACATATTACCGATGGAAAAACAAAACTCATAAAGATGATGCCGTAACACAAAAAGTCATTGAATTATGTAAAGCTAACCACTATACCTACGGTTATCGCAAGATTACAACATTGATTAATCAATGTTATACATCACCAATTAATCATAAGAGAGTACAGAGAATGATGCAGAAGCATCATTTGAACTGCCGAGTTAGAACGAAAAAGACGACAAGAATAGGTAAACCGTATTATAAAACGGACAATTTATTACAAAGACAATTTAAAGCGAGTTGTCCAATGGAAGTATTAACAACCGATATTACTTATTTACCATTTGGCCATTCTATGTTGTATTTATCTTCGATAATGGATATTTATAACGGAGAAATTGTGGCGTATAAAATAGATGATAAACAAGACCAAAGTTTAGTTAATGATACATTAAATCAAATCGATATACCTGAGGGTTGTATATTACATAGTGATCAAGGCAGCGTTTATACATCTTATGCTTATTATCAATTGTGCGAAGAAAAAGGCATTATCAGAAGTATGTCCCGAAAGGGAACACCTGCCGATAACGCCCCGATAGAAAGTTTCCATTCCTCGCTAAAGTCTGAAACTTTTTACATCAATAATGAGCTTAATCGCTCTAATCATATTGTAATAGATATTGTCGAAAAGTACATTAAAAACTATAATAATAATCGAATTCAACAAAAACTAGGCTACTTAGCCCCTGTAAAATACAGAGAATTAATAGCCTAGAACATGGTGTTTTTATTAAGTTCCCGTTTTAAGGGTTCAGTGCCAATATACATTTTCGTCTACTAGGGTTTTGTGTATTAATCAATAATCATGCAACGTTTATTTTATTATTTTTCTGGCTCCATTACTTCATCAATTAATCCATATTCTTTAGCTTCTGCAGCTGTTAAGAAGTTGTCGCGATCAGTATCTTGTTGAATTTTTTCAATAGATTGACCTGTACGTTCTGATAAAATACGATTTAATTTTTCACGTGTTTTTAAAATATGATTTGCTGCAATCTCAATTTCAGTTGCTTGTCCTTGTGCACCACCTAAAGGTTGGTGAATCATAACTTCAGCATTAGGTAGTGCAAATCGTTTACCTTTTGCACCTGCTGCTAACAAGAATGAACCCATAGACGCTGCCATACCAATACAGATTGTTTGTACGTCTGGTTTGATATGCTGGATAGTATCATAAATAGCAAATCCAGCAGTTACACTGCCACCTGGTGAATTAATATATAAATAAATATCCTTTTCAGAATCTTGCGCTTGCAAGAATAATAATTGTGACACAATAGAGTTAGCTACGTTATCATCAATTTGAGAACCTAGCATGATAATACGGTCTTTCAATAAACGTGAATATATATCATACGCACGTTCACCGCGGTTAGTTGTTTCAATAACTGTAGGAATTAAATTCATTTATTTTTCCTCCTTATAATAACTGTTAAAATTATTTTACCTTAAAAGTCAAAAATGGTCAAAGATTAAGCTTATTAATCAAAAATTCAATTTGACGCTTAACCTTTTCATTTGTAAACTAGAATTATCGTTTTTATTGTACCGTCATTATTGAACGACGTACAGAAATGTGATTATTTCACTATTTACCCCTCGTAGTGTAATGGATAACACATAAGATTCCGGTTCTTAAAATAGAGGTTCGATTCCTCTCGAGGGGGTTGCTTAATAATGTTGAGATTTTAATGCCTGAGATTATTTGTAATTTCAGTCTTAAAATCTCATTTTTTATAATTCAATTTGGTCACCATTTCTTATTTTATCCGCTAATTCATTCAACTTTCTTAAACGGTGATTCATACCTGATTTAGATATAGGTCCTGTAGAAACCATCTCACCCAATTCTTTTAAAGATATTTCTTGATGTTCTACTCTGAGCTTCGCTACTTCTCTCAAACGATCAGGTAAATTTTCAAGGCCAATCTCTTCATCAATTAATTGTATACTTTCTACCTGTTTCATTGCTGCGCTAACAGTTTTATTAAGATTTGCTGTTTCACAATTAACGAGACGATTAACCGAATTACGCATATCACGGACAATTCTTACATCTTCAAACTTTAGTAATGCTTGATAGCCACCAATCAAACTAAGAAAGTCAGAAATTTTTTCAGCTTCTTTAAGATATGCAATACTCCCTTTTTTACGTTCCAAATGTTTCGCATTGAGTTCATAACTATTCATCAATTTAGTAAGACCTTCGGAATGATCTTCATATTGTGAAAAAATTTCGAGATGATATGAAGATGTTTCAGGGTTATTTACAGAACCACCTGCTAAGAAAGCCCCTCTTAAATAACTTCTTTTCATTTCATCATCTTTAATCATATCCGGATCAATATCGTGAGTAAAAACTCCCTCTTTTAAAATACCTAAATCATTTAGTATTTCTTTTGCTAACATCTTTGTTCGACATATATAAATATTGTTTTTTTTCAATTTCATCTTTTTTCTAACTAAAATTTCAACTTCAACATTAAATATACGTTTGATAAGAGAGTAAATTCGACGAGCTGTTGTCGCATTTTCTGTCTGTACATTAATTACAAACTGTTGATTTGATAGACTAAGCGCGCCATTCATGCGAATTAATGCACTGAGCTCTGCTTTTGCATTCGATTCGTCAACTTCTATGCGTGTTAGTTCATTTTTCATATCTGATGCAAAGCTCATTGAACACTCATCCTTCCTAATCCATTTTTCTATTCTTATTTATAGTATCGCTAATGAGGTGTAAAGTTTTTCTAATTCTAAACACACACTTAAGCTATCATATCATAAACTACGATTTCACTTATAATTATTTCTTTTTATCACTAGGAGTAAAGCGAATTGTACTTGTTAAATCTAAGGCAAGTTCATAAATCATTTTTGATAATACTTTTGTGTTATGTCTGACATAGTGTTCATTAGATATTTCAACTAAATTAGACGCCGTTAAAACTCTAATTCCACTATCTTTTAATTGTTCTTTATGTACTGCTACTGGTTTTGAATTCTTTTCTTCATATCGTTGTAAAACATCTTTACTATATGATTCTGAGCTACATATGACAAAATCAACAAATGGTTCACCAACTTGTCGAGTAAGTGCATCAATATGCTCTTTAACATCATAATTATCTGTCTCGCCTGGTTGTGTCATAACATTAGATACATAAAGTTTTGGGGCAGAGGTACGTAATAATGCTTCTGAAATGCCTTTGACACATAAATTTGATATAACACTTGTATATAATGAACCTGGACCTAAGACGATTAAATCTGCTTGTTCTAAAGCTTCTACCGCTTCATTCATTGGTTCAACATCACTTGGCTCTAAAAACACCCGATTTATTTTTTTATGTGTTTTAGGTATATTGGTTTCTCCATGTACAATTTCACCGTCTTCCATCACCGCGTTGAGTTGCACACTTGTGTTTGTTGAAGGGATGACTTGGCCTTTAATATTTAAAACTTTACTTAATTCTTTAATAGCGTGCCCAAAGTCATTGGTAATATTAGTCATTCCAGCAATAACTAAATTACCTAATGAATGTCCATCTACTTGATTTTCACCAAAACGGTACTGGAACAATTGAGTTAATATCGATTCCGAGTCACTTAAAGCAGCAATGACATTACGAATATCACCAGGCGCTGGAATATCCATGACATCTCTAATTTTCCCCGTGCTCCCACCATTGTCCGCTACAGTAACGATGGCAGTAATGTCTATTGGAAATTCTCTAAGGCCTCTAGCAAGGACAGAAAGTCCAGTACCACCACCAATAAGTACTACATTCATTTGTTTCATTATCTCTCTCCACTTTCAATATGCGCATCTCTATGATGCACATAAACATTATATTCAAAAATCTCATTAAGATATTCAGCTAAACGTTTAGCTAATGCGACTGATCGATGTTGTCCACCCGTACAACCTATAGCAATAACCAATTGCGATTTACCTTCTTTTTTGTAGCCAGGAATCATATATTTTAGTAAATCTGTTAATTTATCAAAAAATATTTGAGTTTCTTTCCACTTCATAACGTAATTGTACACTGGCTCATCTAAACCAGTAAATGGACGCAATTCCTCTACATAGTAAGGATTAGGTAGAAATCTGACATCAAAAACTAAATCAGCATCCATTTGTATACCATGCTTGAAACCAAAACTTGTCACGTTGATAGTAAATGTTTCAAAGTTTTCATCTAAATAAAACTTTGAAATGCGTTGCTTTAATTCTTTAGGTTTTAATTTTGTTGTATCAATCACGTAATTAGCGATACTTCGGATTTCTGATAGATGTTCACGTTCCTCATTTATTGCATCTATTAATGATCTTTGTCCTTGTTCATTTAGTGGGTGCGCTCTTCTTGATTCTTTATAACGTGAAATAATTTTTTCTGTTTTAGCTTCCAAAAACATAACATCTAAAATCACGTCATTGCGACTTTTAATAATATCAATTTCTTTAACTAGAGATTTAAATAATTCCTTACCTCTTAAATCTATTGCAATTGCTACTTTTTGCAATGAAGGATTTCCTTGAGCCATCAATTCTACAAATTTAGGTAACAGTACAGGTGGTAAATTATCTACACAGAAAAAACCCATATCTTCGAGACTTTGAATCACCAATGATTTACCCGCTCCAGACATACCTGTAACAACTAACAATTCACTTTTACCCATTTCTTTTTCGTTGCTTGCCATTTTCTTAAGTCACCGCCAATTATAATCTTCAATCAATATCATTATATTAAATTCATCTTATCACACTCAAATATGCAAAGTAACATACTTATATTGTAATTAAAAAAGCTAGAATCATTGATGACGATACTTTGACGCAAACAATGTTCTAGCTATGTGTAAAATGAGTTAAATTTTAATTATCTTTTAATTCTGTAATATAGTCAGCTGCACTTTGCGCCGCAATACTACCGTCTCCTGTAGCAGTAACAATTTGACGTAATCCTTTATCACGAACATCACCTGCAGCAAAAATACCTCGTACTTTAGTACTCATGTCATCTTGTGTGACAATGTATCCTGCGTCATTTGTAATACCAAGATTTTTAAATGGCGCTGTGAGTGGTTTCATTCCAATATAAATGAATACACCATCGGCATCATAAGTCTGTTCAGCACCATCTTTAGTTGATTCAAGTGTAACTGAACCAACTTTACCATCTTTTTCATTAATTGTTTTAAGTGTATGACTCCAAATAAAGTCAACCTTATCATTTTTGAAGGCACGTTCTTGCAAGATGTTTTGTGCACGTAATTCATCTCTACGATGAACAATTGTTACTTTATCTGCAAATTTAGTTAAGAAAGTTCCTTCTTCTACCGCTGAATCTCCACCGCCAATTACGAAAAGACGTTTATTTTTAAAGAATGCTCCATCACAAACCGCACAATAACTTACTCCACGTCCTCCTAATTCTTGTTCACCAGGAACGCCAATCTTTTTATACTCTGCTCCAGTTGAGATAATAACTGCATGAGCTGTTATCTCTTTATTCCCTAAATTGATAACTTTATAGTCACCTTTATCTTCAACAGATTTAATATCGCCATATTGGTATTCCGCACCAAATTTTTTAGCATGTTCAAACATTTTAGTAGATAAATCAGGGCCTGTGATCATCTCAAATCCTGGAAAATTCTCTACTTCTTCAGTGTTTGCCATTTGACCGCCTGGCATACCGCGTTCAATCATGACAGTTTTTAAATTGGCACGTGATGCATATACTGCTGCTGTCATGCCGGCAGGACCTGCACCGATTATTGCTACATCAAAATCTACTTCAGTCATTTTAAATGCCTCCTACTTATTAATCATTATGCGCATTATATATCATACTTTTCATTTCATAAATTTATATGCTCAATATAAATTCAATTGCTTTATTCAGTTTGTATTTAGAAACATTAAAATCGTCCATCAATTGCTTCTTGGTGAATGGTTGGCTAGAACGACAATACGTTAGGTAAACAAATGCAGCGACATATCTATCGACATCTACTAAATCTACATTTTCAGCTATAATCATTTCTGCTTGATTAATCCAATCTGTAAATAAAGACGTGTTATATTTGAATTGCTTAAAATTATACAACCTTTGCATACCTCTGTGTATAAAATCTAATTTATTGAGTGTGAGTCCTTGTACCAAATATGTGAGATAAAGTTTCTCATAGTCATTCATTGATTCAAGAATTGACCAAATATCTTCAGTCATTAGTATTTCTTTTCCATTTAATTGATGAAGTAAAAAAATACCGTAAAGTCGATAATGATTATTATCATCTAGTAATAATGGTAACACTCGTGATTCAAATACCGTTTTACTTTCCTCAATTACCCAAGGTGCATAACCTACATCAACTTTAGAAATTTGAGTGAGCTTGTTCCACATCTCAATACTTTCGTCTTTATTTCCTAGGTAATAAAAATTGAAGCTCAATGCATTATACAGTTGAATAGAGACAAATTTACCTTTTTTATAAAGTGGATAAAGTAAATTCTGAGAAGCACGATACTGTTTTAAATAACTCAATACTATTCCTAATTTAAAGGTTTCGTCGTCATTTAGTGGTACTACTTTATTAAGTATTTTAAGATATTTTTGATATTTTTCTGTTTCCTTTTTATTATAAAGTAATAATGTGTAGTGACAAAGTGCATGCACATCTGAATTATCTTCCTTTAAAAGTTCTTCAAACATTGCTTTGGCACTATCATACTCACCTAGATACAAATAACACATTGCAAGTAAATTCCTAATCACCCTATGCTGTTGAATCTCGTAAGATTGATTCAAAATAAATGCTCGGGCTTCTTCTAACCTACCTTGTGAAAAGAGAAATTGAAATAAAAGTTGTGTTGAAAACAATTGTGCTTCTAATTCAATTTTTTGTTCACTTGTATACGTGACTTCGAATGTTTTTTCAAGCATTTCTCTAAAATCTTTATCATCTGACAATATTACATAATTAATACCAAACAAGAATGCCTTGTTTGGCTCGTTTAATTCTATATTTAATTGACTTAGTTCATAGAAGCTTTCTTCTACATGAAAGTCTTTAACAATATTCTCATAAAAAAGATGTTCTGCTTTTTTGCCGATATTTAATTTAACTAAACATTGCGCATAGTGTTGTTGAATATCAAAATCCTCAGGTGACAACTCAAGCACTTTTTCATAATATTCTGCCGCCTTCTTGTAATCTTGTTGTTGCCACTTTTGGGTAGCCATTTTACGGTAAAAAGTCTCATCAAAAATCATTGGAATGATATTATTTTCTTTTTGTGCCATTCATTGTCACCTCCTGAATCTAATTGTATTTGCATAGGATTACCAAATGCAAAACTGTAATCGGGAACATCTTTAGACACAACCGTACCCGCACCAATTTTAACATCATTTCCTATAGTTTTCCCTGGTAATATTGTCGTATTTGCACCTATTAAAGTGTAATCGCCTATAATGACTTTTCCCACTCTCCACTCATCAACAAGAACTTCGTGAGTTAATATTGTTGTATTATAACCAATGACTGTATTCTTGCCAACCGAAATGTATTCTGGATAAAACAAATCAGGCAACACTTTATATGCAAATGAAGCATGATTCCCGACATCCATTTTTAAAAGCTTTTTATATATTTTATTTTTAAGTTTCATACTAGGAACAAATCTTGCAATTTCTATAACCACCGTTTGCTTTAGCACTTTTACGAATTTAATTTTTCTATATATATGCCATAAAGGATTCACTTGATGATACTTCTCTTTACTTAATCGTCTCAAAATAATCACTTAGCCTTTTTAATCGGCCATGTTAATGGTCCTGAATTTTCATATTTTATTGGTTGATGTTTAACTCTTCTATAAATTACGAATATCACACTAATCATAATAAGCACGACAGAAACAAGTTGCGCGACACGTATATGACTCGTAAGCATCAAACTATCGGTTCTCATCGCCTCAACGAAGAAGCGTCCTACAGAATACCAAATAAGATAACCAAAGAATGTCTCTCCAAGTTTTAGACGTTTCCTTAAAGTAATTAAAATGACAAAACCTATCACATCCCAAATTGACTCATATAGAAATGTCGGGTGATAATATTGACCTTCAATATACATATTTCTAATAATAAAGTCTGGCAAATGTAAATGTTCTAGAAAAGCTCTAGATACTGGACCTCCATGCGCTTCATGATTCATAAAGTTCCCCCAGCGTCCTATCCCTTGAGCTAAAATAATACTTGGTGCCACAATATCTCCTATTTGAAACGGATGTAGATTTTTGATTTTACAAACAATAATCCCAGTGATAAGTCCACCAATTAAACCGCCATGTATGGCTATACCACCATGCCAAATTTTTGGTATCTCACTCAAGTGATTCATGTAATATGGCCATTGAAATGTAACAAAGTATATTCTCGCAACTATGAATCCAACAATCGCGCTATAAAATATTATATCGATTAAAGTGTCTTTATGTAATCCAACCTGTTTCAATGCTGCTTGTGCAATGAAATATCCAAGTAAGATACCACAAGCAATAATAATTCCATACCATCGAACTTGGATTGGTCCCAAGCTAAAGGCAACAGGATCGATATATCCTAATGTTATATTCATTTGTGTTACTCCTCACTTTTATGACTATTTCGAACGATTTCTTCATTGAGTCTCTCATTAAATTCAACTGCTGTATTAATACCCATGATATTAAGACGATAATTCATAGCCGCTACTTCAATAATTACTGCTACATTACGCCCTGGTCTAACTGGTATCGTTTTTTTAGTGATTTCCGTATCAAGAATCTTCAATGTTTCTTCATTAAGACCTACACGATCGTATAACTTATTCTTATTCCAATTTTCTAAATTAATATTTAATCGAATTTGTTTTTCAGTTAATATTGATCCTGCTCCAAATAAAGTCATAACATTAATGATACCGAGACCACGAATCTCTAGCAAATGTTCGATAAGTTTAGGAGGTTTTCCAACAAGTTCATCCTTAGTAATTTCTTTGATTTCTACATTATCATCAGCCACTAATCTATGACCACGTTTGACTAATTCTAATGCAGTTTCACTTTTTCCAATGCCAGAATCTCCTGTAATTAGTACACCTACACCATAAACATCAACAAGTACACCGTGCAAAGAAGTGGTTTTCGCGAGTTCATGTTCGAGAAATGTCGTTAACCTACTCATTAAACTCGTTGTGGCATCTTTCGCAACAATAATTGGTGTATGCGTTTCTTGAGATGCACTTATGAGTTCTGCTGGTGGTTCTAACCCACGTGTAACAATAATCGCTGGAGTTTCAGGTCGGCATAATTTTCTCATTCTTCCTTTCTTTTCTTCATCTGGAAGTAAATTATAAAATGATAACTCCGTTGTCCCTAATAATTGAATACGGTCTGAAGCATAATGTGAAAAATATCCAGCCATTTCTAAACCTGGACGTGAAATATCTGTGTTTTTAATTGGTCTATCTAAACCTTCTTCACCAGTAAGTAATTCTAAATTTAACGTATTAACTAATCTATCTGTTGTTAACATGCATTCACCTCAAATTTCATAAGCCATTCGTATCTTCCTTTTCTATTATCATATCAAAAATCAACTCATGTTTTATATTAAAATGATGATTTTAAATTTTAAAAGTTTCTTAAATCATTGCTGTTTTGAGACAAACTAGATTTCACTTCCATTTTACAATCGAGTAGTTGACTGATTGAGTTAAAAAATATACCTTAAATAATAATCTAAATCGAAATTCAAATGACTATTTGATGATTTATGCTCAAATTAATGAAATTAATTTAATATATAAAGCTCTAAGATTCTTTGTGTAGAAGTCATCTTAGAGCTTTTTAAGTTAATCTATCATTTTATTACTAGTCATACATCTTACTATTCAACTCTGTCTCTCTCTAATACTGGCTTTAAGTATTGACCAGTGTAAGATCGTTTATTTTGAGCAATCTCTTCAGGTGTACCAGTTGCGATGATTGTTCCTCCACCTTCACCGCCTTCTGGACCTAAATCAATAATATAATCAGCCGTTTTAATAACATCAAGATTGTGTTCGATAATAACGACCGTATCACCATTTTCCACTATACGATTCAATACCTTTAATAAACGACTTATATCATCGACATGTAATCCTGTAGTTGGTTCATCAAGAATGTAAATAGAACGCCCCGTTGAACGCTTGTGCAATTCTGATGCTAGTTTTACACGTTGCGCTTCACCACCAGATAATGTAGTAGCTTGTTGACCTAAAGTAATGTACCCCAACCCAACATCTACAAGTGTTTGTAATTTTCGCTTAATCTTAGGGATATTTTCAAAGAAATGCGTAGCTTCTTCAACAGTCATTTCTAACACATCCGCAATATTTTTCCCTTTGTATGTTACCTCTAAAGTCTCACGATTATAACGTTTACCATCACACACTTCACAAGGTACATAGACATCTGGTAAAAAATGCATTTCAATTTTTATAATTCCATCACCTTTACAGGCTTCACATCGTCCACCTTTGACATTAAAACTAAATCTACCCTTTTGATAACCTCGTATTTTGGCTTCATTCGTTTGTGCAAAGACATCTCTTATATCATCAAAGACACCAGTGTATGTGGCTGGGTTAGAACGTGGTGTTCTACCTATTGGCGATTGATCAATATCAATGATTTTATCTAATTGATCGATTCCTTTGATTTCATCAAAATTCCCAGGTTTCACTTTAGATTTATTAATTTTTTGAGCTAATGCTTTATATAAAATTTCATTGACGAGTGAACTTTTGCCAGAACCTGAAACACCTGTAACTACAGTTAAGACGGATAGTGGGAAGTCTACATTTACATTTTTCAAATTATTACTTTTGGCACCTTTAATTTGAATCTTTCTATCAGTGATTTCACGTCTGTATTCAGGGACTTCTATTCGTTTTTTTCCGCTTAAATATTGACCAGTTAAAGACTTTTTATCTTTCATTACTTTATTAGGAGTACCACTTGAGACAACCTCTCCACCGTGGTTACCAGCTCCCGGACCCACATCAACTAAATAATCAGCTGCTCTCATCGTATCATCATCATGTTCAACGACAATGAGTGTATTACCTAAATCACGCATTTCTTTTAAAGTGTTAATTAATCTATCATTATCTCTTTGATGTAATCCAATAGAAGGTTCATCTAAAACATACAGTACTCCGGTTAATCGCGAACCGATCTGTGTTGCTAAACGAATACGTTGAGCTTCCCCTCCAGATAAAGTTCCAGATGAACGATCTAAAGTCAAATATTCTAAACCAACATTATTTAAAAATGATAATCTTGAAATAATCTCTTTTAAAATTTGATCTGCAATCGATTTATCTTGATCGCTTAATTTTAAGTTTTCGAAATAATAAAGTGCATTTTTAATTGAATATTCAACGACTTCACCTATATTATAGTCGCCTACATATACAGATAACGCTTCTTTGCTTAAACGTTTGCCATGACAAGTTTCACACGGTAACTCTGTCATGTATTTACTCATCATTTCGCGTGTATATTCAGAGGGAGATTCATGGTATCGACGGTCAATATTAGGTACCACACCTTCAAAAACCATTTTACGTTTACGAGTACCACCATTTCGTTGCGTAAATGTAAATTCAATTTCTTTTTCTCCAGAACCATTCATCAGTATATTTTTTTGTCTATCAGTCAATTTTTTATATGGCTTATCCATATTAATTTTGTAGACTTCACATACACGTTTTAATAAAGTTGGATAAAAATCCGAACTTGTTGGTTCCCATGGTTCAATTGCGCCTTCATTTAAAGTTTTATTTTTATCTGGAATGACTAAATCTAGGTCTACTTTTAGTTTTTGACCTAAACCATCACAAGTTGGACACGCACCAAACGGACTATTGAAACTAAACATTCTTGGTTCTAATTCACCAATAGAGAAACCACAAATAGGACATGCGTGGTTCTCAGAGAATTTAAGTTCCTCTCCATTAATAACGTCAACTGTTAAATTACCTTCAGCAAGTTCAAGTGCTGTCTCAATAGAGTCCGCTAGACGCGTCTCAATGCCGTCTTTAACTACAAGTCTATCAACAACAACTTCAATTGTGTGATTTTTATTTTTATCCAATTGAGGCACTTCATTTACATCGACGATTTCATCATCAACACGTAAACGCACATATCCTTTCTTACCTATATCTTCAATTAACTTTTCATGACTTCCTTTTCTATGTGAAATGACTGGTGCGAGTAATTGAATTTTTGTACGTTCTTCCAATTCTAAAATACGATCAACCATTTGTTGAACAGTTTGTGATTCAATTTCTATACCGTGGTAAGGACAGTACGGTTTACCGACACGCGCATATAATAATCGAATATAATCATAGATTTCAGTCACAGTGGCAACGGTAGAACGTGGGTTTTTACTTGTCGTCTTCTGATCAATAGATATTGCCGGTGACAAACCTTCAATGGTATCTACATCAGGTTTGTCCATTTGTCCTAAAAATTGTCGCGCATATGCACTTAACGATTCCACATAACGTCGTTGACCTTCAGCATAAATAGTATCGAATGCTAACGAAGACTTACCTGAGCCTGAAAGTCCAGTCATGACAATCAACTTGTTTTTAGGTAATTCAATATCTACTCCTTTTAAATTATGTGCTTGCGCACCTTTTACTACAATTGACGGTCCTTTCATTTAATCGTCACCCTTCTGCTTTTAATTCAAATAACATATCTCTTAACTCTGTAGCTTTTTCGAAATCTAAATCTTTGGCTGCTTTTTTCATTTCTTTCTCTATATTTTCTATTGTTTTTTGACGTTCTTTCTTTGTCATTTTCTTAGGTAATTCAGTTTGTTGTTGTTGATTTGTTTCATCGCTCTCCACAGTAGCACTAATGACGTCGTGAATCTTTTTGTTAATTGTTTTCGGCGTGATGCCATGTTCTTTGTTATGAGCAATTTGTATTTCTCTACGTCTTTGTGTTTCATCTATTGCATATTGCATAGAATCTGTAATTTTATCCGCATACATAATGACTTCTCCTTTGTCATTACGTGCTGCTCGCCCAATAGTTTGAATTAGAGATCTATCAGAACGTAAGAAGCCTTCCTTATCTGCATCTAAAATTACGACCAAAGATACTTCAGGTATATCTATACCCTCTCTCAGCAGATTGATTCCAACTATTGCGTCGTAAGTACCCATACGTAAGTCTCGAATAATTTCTATTCGTTCTAATGTTTTAATTTCTGAGTGTAAATAATTAACTTTAATCCCCGCTTCTTTCATATATGTAGTTAAATCTTCACTCATTTTTTTAGTAAGTGTTGTCACAAGTACACGTTCATCTTTGTCAACACGATCTTGGATTTCACTTAAAAGATCATCGATTTGATTCTCAGTTGGACGCACATCAATTTTAGGATCAAGTAAACCAGTAGGTCGTATAATTTGTTCAACCATTTCATCTGTATGTTCTAACTCATATGGGCCTGGTGTAGCTGAAACATAAACAAGTTGTTTTGTTTTTTCTTCAAATTCTTCAAATTTTAATGGTCGGTTATCCAACGCACTTGGCAAACGAAATCCATGGTCTATTAATACTTGTTTACGAGCTCTATCCCCATTGTACATACCACGAATTTGAGGTAACGTAACGTGTGACTCATCAATCATGACAAGCCAATCGTCTCCAAAATAATCAAGCAATGTATATGGTGTTGAACCTAATGGTCTTAAAGTTAAGTGAACGGAATAGTTTTCAATACCTGAACAAAAGCCCATTTCTCTCATCATTTCTAAATCATAGTTAGTACGTTGTTCTAACCTTTGTGCTTCTAATAATTTGTTCTCATCCCGTAATTCTTTTAGTCTCTCTTCTAATTCTTTTTCGATTCTTTCAATAGCTACTTTCATTTTCTCTTCACGAGTAACGAAGTGCGAAGCTGGGAAAATTGTAAAATGCTCACGTTCTCGAATTACTTCACCAGTTAAATAGTTAACCTCTCTGATACGATCAATTTCATCTCCAAAAAATTCTACGCGGATACACATTTCTTCTCTAGAAGCTGGGAATATTTCAACAACATCCCCACGCACTCTAAATGTACCACGTTGAAAATCTATGTCATTACGTGAGTATTGTACATCAACTAACTTTCTCAACAATTCGCTTCGTTCCATCTCCATACCAACACGTACACTAACAACCAAATTTTTATATTCTTCCGGATTACCTAAACCATAAATACAACTAACACTTGCGATAATAATGACATCATCACGTTCAAATAAAGAACTTGTAGCAGAATGTCGTAGTTGGTCAATTTCATCGTTAATGGAGGCGTCTTTTTCAATAAAGGTATCTGTTGAAGGCACGTATGCTTCAGGTTGATAGTAGTCGTAATAACTAACGAAATATTCAACTCTATTTTCTGGGAAAAATTCTTTAAATTCACTATATAGTTGACCTGCCAGTGTCTTGTTATGTGCAATAATAAGTGTAGGTTTACCAACCTCTTTAATTACGTTACTCATAGTAAAAGTTTTACCTGTCCCAGTTGCACCTAATAAGGTTTGATGACGTTTCCCTTCATTTACGCCATCCACAATTTTTTGTATCGCTTGTGGCTGATCACCTTGTGGCTCAAATTCAGACTTTAACTTAAATGGAACATGTTCTACCATTCCAAAATACGCCTCCTATTATTGTTATCATTTATAAAGATTTTACACATCTCGTATCAATTACTTTTTCATGAATATTATTTTCTATTTTAACAAATTCTACAAGAACAATACAAACATTTGTTCGCTTGAGAAGTTTAACATTTTTAATGCTTATTCTAAAACAAGAGCTCTAAGATGATTTCTTATGTAAGAAATTGTCTTAGAGCTTTATTTAATCAGTAATGTATGCTGTGCGATGTTTTTTCTTAAAAGTACAATCAGATACATATTATATACACACTGTACTTTAAAATCTTTCGCTTTTATATTCACAATGTATCAATTATTATGTTCTAGCCATTAAAATATTTACTAATTAATATTTAGTTATTAATGTTTACACCATGGATTACTTAATATTCAAAATAATATAAACATTAATTTAAAGTAAAAAATGAACAATAAATAATAATCCAACAATTTTTAAATTAAATCATAATCACTATAATTACAGTTTAAAGTAATAATAAATCAAAAAAACAAATACTTCAAAATTTTTGTTTGCATAAACACATCTTAAGAATCATTTTGGTTCTTATGAAATTCAAGTTGATCAATTATTAAATAACCAGCTAATAAACTTGTCACATCTATAAAAATAATCCATTCGTTGTGAAAGAATCCTTTATAAACTGATGCACCTATTATTATCAATGTGACTAATGTACCAATCCATTTACTTCTAGTCACCACACTAAACAGCACAACTAATATACAAGGAAAAAAGGCCGCACAAACATACCAAATCATTATCGTCACCCATTTCTTCTGCTTAGAATTGACATTGTTGTTTCACGTAATTCAGTTCGAGGAATAAAGTTTTCTGTGAGCATTTCAGGTATTACATTTTCAATAAAATCTTTTACAGATTCTAAGTGATCAAATTGTATAATAGTTTCTAAACTCATTTCATATATTTCAAAAAATAGTGGTTCAGGATTACGTTTTTGTATTTCTCCAAATGTTTCATACAATAAATCAATTTTATCAGCAACAGATAGAATTTGACCTTCTAGAGAATCATCCTTACCTTCTTGTAAACGTTCACGATACACGTGCTGATATTGTGTTGGTATCTCCTCTTTGATAAACGTATCTACCATTTCTTCTTCAACTTGGGAGAATAAATGTTTTAATTCCTTACTTGCGTATTTTACCGGTGTTTTGATATCACCTGTAAACACTTCAGCAAAGTCGTGGTTGAGTGACTTTTCATAGAGACTCTTCCAATCGATTTTATTTCCATGATATTCTTCGACAGTAGCTAAATATTGCGCAATTTTAGTTACTTTAAAAGAATGAGCAGCAACATTATGTTCAAAATATTTAAATTTACCTGGTAATCTTATTAATTTTTCTAAATCTGATAGTCTTTTAAAATATTGATGCACTCCCATAATAAGACACCTCCTTAATATTAAAATTAGTCTATATTCTTATTGTTATTATATCAATCAATATTATTATTGAAAGTAAATTATCATGTAAATCATTTCTATTTTATTATAAAAGAAAAAGTAGAATAATGAATTCATTTTGAACTCACTATTCTACTCTAATACGTAACTTATGGATAAAACATGTTGATATATATGAAGAAGTTGTTCTACCAACATGATGTTCAATTTAATTGTCTAGAACGTTTATATAACATAAGAGACAGTTATACGCGAAGTTCATTCACACCTTGAATATAAATAGTCATTTAGTGAATGTAATTATATGAATTAGGATTGCTAATAGTTCTGTAAGATTTTACGTTAACGCCAACATTCCAGTTCATTTCCGAAACAGTTACAGAACCATTAGAATTGATTGATTCAACAACGCCAACATGTCCATAAGCGCCAGCCCCATTTTGACCCGAACCACTTTGGAATACAGCACCAACCTCAGGTGTGTGATCTACATTAAAGCCAGCCTGATTAGCTGAATATGCCCAGTTACTAGCGTTGCCCCATAGACTTCCAATTGGTTTCCCTAGCTCAGCGCGACGATCGAATGCATAATAAGTACATTGACCAGTAGTGTATAAATTACCTGAGTTAGATACACTTCTTAGACCATTGTAGGCGTTTGGCACAGAGTATGTATCAGTTGATTCACTGTTATAATTATCATAAGTAGTGTTGGATGTATCAGTTGATACATTATTATATCCTACTGGAATATAGTTAGTTTCATAATTTACGAATGTGTTTGTGTTATTAAATTGTTCAAATGCAGTTTCAGATACTACAATTTCATCTCCTGGAAAAATAAGAGGTTCTATACCAGGATTTAAAGCATAAAGTTCTTCTAAAGTAAGATGATGTTCTAAAGCAATTTTATATAAACTATCTCCAGGTTTTACAGTGTAAATACCTAAATTTGATTGATTTGTAATTACATTACTCGTTGCATATGAGTCTAGTTGCGACGTCTCAGATTCTTGTGCGTTAGCTGCAGTGTTAATTGCAATAAAAGCTGCAATCGAACTTAACGTTACAGTTAGCGTTTTTTTCATCTAGTTGTCATTCCTTTGCTAGTTGATTATTAATTCACAAATTTAATATAGCACAATCAAATGAGGATAAGGGTATTGTTATATTGATGTAATATAATAGTTAAAAAGAGTGTTTTTACACTAAGAGATAATTATCTACTCTACTAGTTCCTAACCTTATGATGTACAGGTCAAATTTAAGTCATTCTCGTCTGAGACTAAATTTACTTCGGTAACATTAGAAAATGCAGACTACATATAAAGTACATATAGCTTAAAAAATAAACTCCCTATTTTGTCTGTTTTCTATTTAATGAAAAATACGCATAATCATCGATAAATCAAATAATGATTATGCGTGTATCAATTATATGTCTTGTCGATCCATTTCTTTTCTTAAATAAGCTTCTATGAACGGGCCTATTTCTCCATCCATAACAGCGTCTACTTTACCAGTTTCTTCATTCGTACGATGATCTTTAACCATTGAATATGGATGAAAGACGTAAGAACGAATCTGACTTCCCCATCCAATGTCTTTTTGTTCGCCACGAATTTCAGCCATTTCTTGCTCTTGCTCTTCTAACTTTAATTGATAAAGTTTGGACTTCAACATTTTCATTGCAGCTTCTCTATTTTTTATTTGAGATCGTTCATTTTGGTTGTTGACTACAATACCTGTAGGGTGATGTGTAATTCTAATTGCAGACTCAGTTTTGTTAATATGTTGTCCACCAGCGCCTGAAGCTCTAAAAGTATCCACTGTAATATCATCTGGGTTAATCTCAATTTCAATTTCATCATTATTAAAATCAGGAATAACATCACATGATGCAAAAGAAGTATGTCGTCTACCAGATGAATCGAAAGGTGAAATTCTAACTAAACGATGAACACCCTTTTCTGCCTTTAAATATCCATAAGCATTATGCCCTTTTATAAGTAATGTAACACTTTTAACGCCTGCTTCATCTCCTGGAAGATAATCAACTGTTTCAACTTTAAAGCCATTTTGTTCACAGTAACGTTGATACATCCTAAGAAGCATACTTGCCCAATCTTGTGATTCTGTACCGCCAGCACCGGGATGAAGCTCTAATATAGCATTATTGGCATCATGTGGTCCGTCGAGGAGTAATTGTAATTCATATTGATCAATTTGTTCTTCAAATTGTTGAACTTCCTCTTCTAATTCTTTCTTCATATCCTCATCACATTCTTCTTGTAATAACTCTCTCGTCGCACTCATATCATCAACAGCATTTGTCAGTTGATAATACCCATTTACTATAGATTTTAGTGCATTGTTCTTATCAATGATATCTTGTGCTTTAGTTTGATCATTCCAAAAATCGGGATCAGTCATCATTTCTTCATACTCTTGTATGTTCGTCTCTTTATTTTCTAAGTCAAAGAGACCCCCTAATTTGATTTAAGTGATTTTGATATTCTTCTAAATTTCGTTTAATCTCAGATAATTCCATTCATCTTCTCTCCTATTTAATCATACTATGTCATAATATTTATATCATACAGTATATGTCTATTTTTTAAAAATAAACGGCCATTTCATCTCTATATCATATTACTAAGCATTTAACTTACAAGCGATGTAAATAAAGACTGAGTCATTCATAATTAGATATGCCTCAGCCTTTAAATTTAAACTATTTTATTGATTACGCTTTTCCATGACAATTTTTATATTTTTTACCACTACCACATGGGCATGGATCATTTCTACCTACCTGATCACCTTTTACAATCGGTTGTGGCTTTGCTTTTTCTTTGCCATCTTCAGCAGTTACATGTTTTGCTTCACCAAAGCTTTTAGATTTTTCACGTTCTACATCATCTTCAAACTGAACCACTGATTTCAAGATATACTTACATGTATCTTCCTCGATATTTTGCATCATGATATCAAATAATTCATGACCTTCATTTTGATAATCACGAAGTGGGTTTTGTTGTGCATATGAACGTAAATGAATACCTTGACGCAATTGATCCATCGTATCAATATGATCAGTCCAATGTGTATCAATTGAACGTAATAAAATCATCCGCTCAAATTCACTCATTTGGTCTCCTAATGTTTCTTGTTGCTGTGCATACGCTTTTTCAATTTTAGACCACACAATTTCAAAAATATCTTCTGAATCTTTACCTTTAATTTCTGTATCTTGAAGATCTCCTTCTTGCAAGAACACATCATTAACGTAATTAATAAATGGCGTATAGTCCGGATTATCGTCTTCTTCATTAATAAAATGATTAATCGCACGTTGCAATGTAGAACGTAACATCGCGTTAACGACTTGAGAACTGTCTTCACTATCAATGATTTCATTACGCTCATTATAAATAATTTCACGTTGCTTACGTAAAACTTCATCATATTCTAGAATACGTTTACGCGCATCAAAGTTATTACCTTCTACTCGTTTTTGAGCTGATTCTACAGCACGAGATACCATTTTCGACTCGATTGGCGTCGAATCATCCATTCCTAAACGGTTCATCATTTTCTGTAAGCGTTCTGAACCAAAACGTACCATTAATTCATCTTGTAAAGATAGGTAAAAACGACTATCTCCTCTATCACCTTGGCGTCCTGAACGTCCACGTAATTGATCATCAATACGTCTTGATTCATGACGCTCAGTACCAATAACAGCAAGTCCACCTAACTCTTCAACACCATCACCAAGTTTAATATCTGTTCCACGTCCAGCCATATTTGTGGCAATTGTAACTGCACCTTTTTGCCCAGCGTTTGAAACGATTTCAGCTTCTCGTTCATGATTTTTAGCGTTTAATACGTCATGTCTGACACCACGTTTTTTTAGTAAATTTGAAATATATTCAGAAGTCTCAACAGCAACAGTACCTAGTAAGACGGGTTGCCCTTTTTTATGTTTTTCTACAACATCTTCAACTACCGCATCAAACTTACCTTTTTGACTAATATAAATTAAATCTGAATTATCTTTACGTTGAACAGGTTTGTTAGTTGGAATTTGAGTAACTGTCATATTATAGATATTACGAAATTCTTCCTCTTCGGTTTTCGCTGTACCAGTCATCCCCGCTAACTTATTATACATTCTGAAATAGTTTTGGAAAGTAATGGATGCCATCGTTTTAGACTCATTTTGAATTGCTACGCCTTCTTTAGCTTCAATTGCTTGGTGTAAACCTTCAGAAAAACGACGTCCAGGCATTGTACGTCCAGTAAATTGGTCAACTATTAATACTTCACCGTCAACGACCATGTAATCAACATCGCGTTGCAATGTAACATGAGCTCTTAAAGCTGTATTAATATGACTAATCACTTCCACATTTTGAACATCATAAAGATTATCTACCTTGAACATACGTTCAGCTTTATCTGCACCTTGTTCTGTAAGATGTACAGCTTTGGTTTTTTCGTCATAGTTATAATCATCTTCAGCTTTAAGCATTTTTGCAAAAACATTTGCTTGAGTATATAAAGAAGTAGATTTTTCCGCTTCACCAGAAATAATTAAAGGTGTTCTTGCTTCGTCGATCAATATGGAATCGACCTCATCAATAATTGCAAAATGTAGAGGACGCATTACTCTCTCTTCAGCATAGTTCACCATATTATCTCTAAGATAATCAAACCCAAGTTCATTATTCGTACTATAAGTGATGTCTTGTGCGTAAGCCTCACGTTTTTCTTCTGTTGACTTACTATTTAAGTTCAAACCTACAGTTAAGCCAAGATAGTTATATAGTTCAGCCATTTCTTCACTTTGTGAACTTGATAAATATTCATTGACTGTAATAACATGTACACCTCTACCGGCTAAAGCATTCAAATACGTCGGCATGGTTGCAGTCAATGTTTTCCCTTCACCTGTTCTCATTTCCGCAATATCACCTTTATGTATAGCAATACCACCCATTACTTGTACTTTATAAGGAATCATATTAAATACTCTCTTTGACCCCTCACGTACAAGTGCATAAGCTTCAGGTAAAATTTTATCTAAATAATCATTTTGTTTTTTTACATCTTCAATTTCTGCTAACTCTTTTTGAAAAGATTTTGTTTTTTCACGTATTTCTTCATCGGTTAATATCGCAGTATCTTCCTCTAAAGCAAGTACTTTATCTGCTAACTTACCTAATCTTTTAATTTCTTTTTTATTGCCGTCAACAATTTTCGATAAAAATCCCATTGCACGCGTCGCTCCTTTAACTAAAAACTGTTTGGCTTACAACAATTTATCTTATCATTTATATCGCTAAATTTATACTTATATACTCATGAAGTAATGCGTGTTAACTCAATATTTCACAACACTTCACTTTGATTCAACTAGCAACAGCCTCTTTTCTATAGACAATCATTTATATTGTAAAATGTCTATAGACACTTCAATTAACAATAATTTTATTTTAACACGTTGCAATCATTTTTTTCTCGCAATCAAACACGTTTTTAAAAAATAATGTAACGCAATACCATTAACTAATATAGGAATTTAAAATCAAAGTTTAAATATAAATCGTCAAATCACACTAGCATATTTGTAAGCATACTGTCTATTAATTACTCATTTAGGTTGTGAATTCAAAATTTAAACACACAAAATAAGCTGAGACACTTATTAAGAATACGAACTCCAAAGCTTGATTAATGTCATATCTACTTTGAAGTGAACATATCAAAACAATGCCCCAGCCTATGTTTATTAACTTCTATATTTGTAGTCAAGCAAACTAAGAATACATATGTGTATTGGTAACCCTGATTCTATTAATCATTATTACCTTATTCAATAAACTGATAAGAATTCTTAATTCAACTTTGGCAATATTATAGTTTATAATATACAAGTCAATTTATTCAGTTGTTTCAATCAGACCGTATTTGCCATCTTTTCGTCTATAAACAATGCTCGTACCATCAGTTTCTCTATCGGTAAAAATAAAGAAATCATGTCCCAATAAATTCATTTGCAATACTGCTTCCTCAGAATCCATTGGTTTTAAGCTGAATTGTTTAGAACGAATAATTTCAATATCATTTTCACTTTCTATATCATCTGCTTGATTGTTTGCTGTAGACTCTTGTACTTCAGCAACAAAGATATCTTGATCTCCACGATCTCTATGTTTACGATTTACACGAGTTTTGTATTTACGTACTTGTCTTTCCAATTTGTTAGTAATTAAATCAATACCTGCATATAAATCATCATGTCTTTCTTCAGCTCTAAGAGTGACATCTTTTAAAGGAATTGTAACTTCAATTTTAGTTGTAGAATTAGAATAAGTTTTAACTCTAACATGTGCTACAGCATTTGGCACATTGTTAAAATATCTTTCTAATTTACCTACTTTCTCCTCAATATAGTTGCGAATTGCATCTGTGATAGTGAGGTTATCTCCATGAATTTCAAATCTAATCATAGTAATCTCTCCTTAAACCTCTATATTGATACTTCTTACCTATATTTTACCATGTTTATGTTATCGTGCAAACGCAAACACTTTGAATTTTCTGACTTTTTTATCATATAATTTACACCCCGCGTGATGAATCGTTAACCCTGTTGTATAAATATCATCTATGAGTAGTATTACTTTCCCTTCGATATTTATCTCTTCATCTTTTATATAAAATGGATTAGAGGCTTTTGAACGTTCAACCTTTCCTAACTTTGACTGCTTAGGACGTATATGTGTACCTAATACATCTTGATATGAGATGCCCATTTTATCTAAGACGGTGGTCACCGGATTAAATGTACGTTCAATGTCGCGTTCAATTGGAGAAGGAATTGGAACTATATAATCATATTGCGTTTGAGGTAAAACTAATCTTCTTGCCAATACTTCTGCTAAATAGAAGTCTCGCATAATCTTATATTGGTGTATGATTTCTTTCATCACACCATCATAACTATAATCACAAAACAATTGTTCCATTAAATAAAATGTTTTACTTAAAAATTGACAGTCATGACATTCGCCATCAGTAGAGATTTTGTTATTAAGACACTTAGGACACCTACCATCTTTATGAATTTTGGAGTTAAGCCATAATGTTTCACATCTTTCACAAAATATCTGAGGTGGTTTAAATAAGTTATAAATATGAATGGTCTCTTGAATAGTTTGATTGCACTGAATACATTTACGCATCAACCCATCCCCTTTTAATTGCCAACCGATTCATTGAAATAATGTTTCTTTTAGCTAAAACCATTGATAATGTAACACCTTCATGAAGAAATAAAACTAAGCCACTTGGAGACTGCTGTTTACGTCCTACGCGACCAGCAATTTGAATTAAAGCCTCTTGTTGAAAACTTCCTGCATCAACTACAACGACATCTAAGTGTGTCATGGTGAATCCTCTTTCTAAAATAGTTGTAGTGAATACAATTTTGTGTTGTCCTCGTCTTAAATCTTCAATTTTTTCAAATCGTAAATCATCTTCACTGTGAACGTAAATCAAATCAGCGATGTCCATTTTATACTGTTGATACGTTTTATTCATTATCTCTATATTATTAAAAAAGACCAAAGTAAACCGTTGTTGGTTAATTTGATTTCTAAATAAATTAAGTAATAAATTTTGTTTTCGTGTTGATTTTAATTTGAAATATTTGAACTTAGGAATAGGTAGAGGGTGTCGGTGAAAACGGGCTGGTAACTTAATTACTTCTTCTGAGGGGAATTGTTTTAAAAAATGACGCGGTGGTGTGGCCGTCATGAAAATATGTGAATGATTCAACTTTGAAGCAAGTTGTATTGCATTTGATAATTGTGGATCCATAGACAACGGAAAAGCATCTACCTCATCGACAAATACAATATCAAAATGCTGTTTAAACCTCAATAATTGATGGATACTAGCAATAACAAAATGACCATTATATTGCTGTCTACTGGATTGATGTAGCACATCTATACGTTCATCGATAAAAGCATCTTTAATTCGATGACTTATCTCAATAATAACGTCTACACGAGGTGATACGATAGCAATATTATGTCCCATTTGACGAGCTATCCTAATCCCCTCAAACATCATTTCAGTTTTCCCTGCTCCTGTGACGGCATATAACAAGAGATCATTATTATTTTTTATAGCTTGAACGATAGCTTCTGAAGCGTACTGCTGTTGCTTTGATAATTCAAAGGGTAACTGATAATTCGCTTTTGTTGCTTTTTGAAAACTTTTTACGATACATATATCTGTAATACTATCCATTCTGCTTAGTTGAATGCATCGTCTACAGTATGTGATTGTTTTATCCAATATCGTTGAATTGTAAGTCACAAAATATTGCAAAGAAGTGTTTCCACATTGAATACAATACCAACGCTCACTGTCTTTTATAACACCTTTTGAAACTTGAGATGCTAATTCATCTTCAAGTTGATGCGTTGGAGAAATCAGTCTGCCGTAATATTTAATTTTATTTCACTACTTTCAAAAAAGTCTGAAATACTCAAATAAGCGAACACAAGTGATATCTAATGATATTACCACTGTGTTCTTTCCTATCAAGCTTTCAGACTTTTGATTATATATTAATTAATGTCTATTCTTCTTGGGAAGTAACCCAATCCTAAACCGCCTGATCCTAAATGTGATGCTATCACTGGTCCAAATTCACAATACTGAATATGAACATTAGGATGATCTTCCTTTAATTGCTGAAGAAATGACTTTCCATCTTCTGTTTTATCACCGTTTATTACAAATACAGTCACATCTTCCAAGCCTTCTATTTCTTTAAAAATGTTTGTTTCTAAAGATTTTAGCGCACGTTTTTTTGTACGTACTTTTTCGTGTGGATGTATTTTACCATCTTCTTCAAAATGCAAGACAGGTTTCATTTTCAACAATGTACCTACCCAAGCTTGAGCTCCAGTGATACGACCACTTTTTTGTAAATTTTTTAAATCATCAACAATTAAGTATGCACCAATATGTTGTCTTATTTCAGTTAGTTCATTAATAATATCATCAGGTTTATATCCCTTTTGTACCAATTGAGCAGCGTAAATTGCAAAGCTACCTTCAATCATCGCAGCAAGACGGCTATCAAACGTATGTACTTGAATATCTTCAACCATTTCACCAGCTTGTGTTGCTGAAGGATAGCTTCCGCTTATACCACTTGATAAGTTAATCACGATGACATCAGTGTATCCTTGTTCTCTTAATCTTTCAAAATTCTCAATCCAATCGCCAATAGCAGGTTGGCTTGTTGTTGGTATAGTTTTAGATGAAGCCATTTTTTTATAAAAATCATCTACAGAAAAATCATCACTCTCAGTGAAATTCACTCCATCATCGAAAGTTACACTTAGTGAAGCGACTGGTATGTTATATTGATCTATTATATGTTGTGGTAAATAACTTGTAGAATCGGTCATAACTGCAATCTTCATCTTAATACTTATCCTCCTCAATTATACTCATAGTTATGATACAATAATTTTTTAAAAAAGAAAATATCATCGTAATAATTTAGAACCTATCTTGTTACGTGTATAATATTGTTAGAAAACTGAATTGTAGGTGGCAAAAATAAGATGGATAAATCCATAATTACTATTAAACAAGCACATTCAATTGAAAATGTGATAAGTAAATCACGCTTTATAGCATATATTAAGCCTGTTTCGACTGAAAATGAAGCAAAAGCTTTTATAGATGAAATTAAAATAAAGCATAAAGATGCAACTCATAATTGCTCAGCCTATACTGTCGGACCGGAGATGAATATTCAAAAAGCAAACGACGATGGCGAACCAAGTGGAACAGCCGGCATCCCAATGCTTGAGATACTGAAAAAATTAGAGATACACAATGTTTGCGTCGTCGTGACACGCTACTTCGGTGGTATCAAATTAGGTGCAGGCGGTCTTATTAGGGCATATAGTGGCGCCGTGCGTGACGTGATATATGATATGGGTAGAGTCGAATTAAGAGAAGCTATTCCAGTAACCGTTACGTTAGATTATGATCAGACAGGAAAATTTGAATATGAACTTGCCTCTACCACATTCTTATTAAGAGAACAATTTTATACCGATAAAGTAAGTTATCAAATTGACGTAGTAAAAAATGAATATGATACTTTTATAGACTTTTTAAATCGAATTACTTCCGGAAATTATGATTTGAAACAAGAAGACATTAAACTATTACCTTTTGATATTGAAACCAATTAAATAAAAAACACTATGTAAGTTAAAGCAACGCGTGCTTATGACCTACATAGTGTTTTTTATTATGAACGATGATGTTCATCATAATGATGTGGCTTGCCATTCCCTTTTTTTGTAATTAAATTTAATATTGGTCGATAATTATCATCTATTAATCCAGTAAATTCAACGATCAACTCAATCGTAAAGACAATGAGAATGAACATCATAAGTGCACCCAAAGGTTGGGACAAATAGAGGATAACACTAGATAAACTAAACATAATCGCTATTGAATAAATAAGTAAAACGGTTTGTCTATGGGTATATCCTAAAGCAAGTAATTTATGATGTAAATGTGACTTGTCTGCTTGCATTATATGTTGTCCTTTTTTCATTCGACGAATCATTGCAAACAATGTATCAATAAATGGCACTGCTAATATAACAATAGGAAAGAATAAAGCAATAAATGTGATGTTTTTAAAGCCGAGTAATGATAAGAAACCGATAATAAATCCTATCATTAATGCGCCACTATCACCTAGGAAAATTTTCGCTGGGTGAAAGTTATAAAACAAGAAACCAAGTAAAGACCCTAAAAGTACACAACAAATCATGATAATAAATATGTTCGCTTGTAAAATAGCGATGAATCCAATAGTCATTAATGCCAATGCTGAGACGCCTGAGGCAAGTCCATCAAGTCCGTCGATAAGATTAATAGCATTGGTAATTGCTACAATCCATATTACTGTAATAGGAATACTAAATATGCCAAAATGAATCGTTGGTCCAATTGGCAATGAAATAAAGTCTATTGTAATTCCATAAAACGTAACAATTAAAGCTGCAACAATTTGACCTGCTAACTTTAAATAAGGTCTTAGATCGTAAATATCATCAATCAATCCAACCATATACATTGTAATTGCACCTAATATAAGCGGTTTAACCTCACGTTCAATAGGGTGTCCGAGCCAAATCCCTATTAAGAAAGAAAATAAAATGACCGTTCCTCCCATCACTGAGATAGGTTTCGTATGTACTTTTCTGAAATTAGGACGATCTACTAAATCTAATTTTTTTGATATTACAATAATAATGGGTGTAATTATTAAACTGACTATCATAGTAAAAGCTATAAGTAATAGTGTATACATCAGTTCACCTTCATTGAATAAGTTGTACCTCACGCTATGTAAAATTTGTTATCTATCATTTTTAATGCAATATTTATATGCGCAAATATTTATCAACCATAAATGTCGTTTTCATTGAACTAAAATCATAAATATCCATGTTACATAGCTATTGTCTAAATTACAAAGATTAACCTTTACATTATCTTTGTATTGTCTATACATTTTTTTAATCATACCATTTAAGTGCTTATTTTAACATTAAATACCATTGTTTGTGTGTAATTTCTGTTGCTAGATGATGACAAATTGTAAGTTTTCACTTACAATAGCTAATGGTTAAAAAAGGAGTCGGTATGGAAATGTTTGAAGCTATCATATATAACATATCTGTCATGGTGGCAGGAATATATTTATTTCATAGGTTACAATATTCTGAAAATAAAAGAATGATTTTTTCTAAAGAATATGTAACAGTACTAATGACATTCGTTTCTTTACTTTTAGCGGCATACCCTATCCCGTTTCAGAACGAATACCTTGTTCATTTAACATTTGTACCTCTTTTGTTTTTAGGACGTTATACCAACATGATATATACACTCACGGCTGCTTTTATCGTATCTTTAGTCGATGTATTTATCTTTGGAAACTCAATTATTTATGGTATTACATTAATCGTTATTGCAGGTATTGTCAGTGCAGTTGGACCATTTTTAAAGCAAAACGATATCATTTCTTTACTTATTTTAAATTTGATTAGCATTGTCATTTTGTTATTTTTAGCATTATTAAGTCCTATTTATGAACTCGTAGAGATTTTAGTGCTTATCCCTATTTCATTTATTATTACAATTGCTTCAGCAATAACATTCGTTGATATATGGCACTTTTTCTCTTTAGTCAATCGTTATGAAAATGAAGATAAATACGATTATCTTACAGGTCTAGGTAATGTAAAAGAATTTGATAGACACTTAAATGAGGTCTCAAGTAAAGCTGAAGAAAAGAAACAAAGTTTAGCCTTACTTCTCATTGATATCGATGGCTTTAAAGATGTAAACGATCATTATTCACACCAATCAGGAGATGCTGTTCTCAAACAAATGTCTCAACTATTAAAAAACTATGTTCCAAACCAGTTCAAAATCTTTAGAAACGGTGGCGAAGAATTTTCTGTTGTAATCAGAGATTACACACTAGATCAAAGCGTGAAATTAGCAGAAAATATTCGAAGCGGTGTTGAAAAATCTTCTTTCCACCTACCAAACAAAGAAGTAATCAAGCTATCAGTTTCAATTGGTGTTGGATACTTAACTCAAGATGATCGTAAATCTCAACGTAAAGTATTTAAAGATGCTGATGATATGGTACATGTGGCTAAAAGTGAAGGAAGAAATAAAGTCATGTTTAATCCTATTGTCAAATTATAATCAATCTAAATGCTATGTTAACTGCTACGTAAAAAAATCATTAAAGCGTATACAGTTATGCATAGCATTTTTTTACTATTTTTAATTAGTATTGAAAATGTTATTAAAATCAAGCTCTCTATTGAAACTTAAGTCTTCAAGTTGTAAACTTCAATTGTTCATAAAAATATTAAATAGCTTCGGAGGTGATGAGATATGTCAGATTCAATCACTATCATTGATGAAAATAAAGTGATTGATGTAGTCTTAATTGCTGGGCGAATCTTACTTGAAGCAGGCGCTGAAACATATCGAATTGAGGATACAATGAATCGTATTGCCCATAGTTATGGTTTACATGATACATACAGTTTTGTGACATCAACTGCAATTATTTTCTCATTAAATGATCGTACTAGTACGAGATTGATTCGTATTCGCGAGCGTACAACCGACCTTGAGAAAATTGCTTTAACCAATAGCCTATCTCGTAAAATTTCGAGTAAGCAACTTACAATTGACGAAGCAAAAAATGAGTTACTGCAACTTAAACGTGCGTCTCTTCAGTTTTCTTTCTTAACAAATCTCATTGCTGCCTTTGTAGCTTGTGGTTTTTTCTTATTCATGTTTGGTGGCGTAGCTTCCGACGCTTGGATTGCATGTCTAGCGGGTGGCATAGCTTTTTTAACGTTTAGTTTCGTGCAAAAGTATATACAAATTAAATTCTTTTCAGAGTTTGTGGCATCTGCTGTTGTTATTAGCATTGCAGCAATATTCACTAAACTAGGTATAGCTAAAAATCAAGACATTATTACTATTGCAAGTGTCATGCCTCTCGTTCCTGGTATTTTGATTACTAACGCTATACGTGACTTACTTGCCGGAGAGTTACTTGCTGGTATGTCACGTGGTGTTGAAGCTGCTTTAACTGCATTTGCTATTGGTGCAGGTGTAGCTATTGTATTACTATTATTATAAGAAAGGCTGTTAGTTATGTTTATTTATCTGTTTCACTTTATCATTAGTTTCATTGCCACAGTCCTTTTTTCAATTATATTTAATGCACCTAAAAAATTACTGTTAGCTTGTGGATTTGTTGGAGCTGTTGCTTGGACAATATATCAGATGACAGTAGGTATGGATTTAGGTAAAGTTGGCGCTTCATTTTTAGGAAGTCTAATATTAGGATTAATGAGTCATACAATGAGTAGACGGTACAAGCAACCTGTTATTATATTTATCGTCCCCGGCATTATACCTCTCGTTCCAGGTGGCGCAGCATATGAAGCTACAAGATTTTTAGTATCAAATGATTATACGAATGCAGTTAATACTTTTTTAGAGGTAACACTCATTTCTGGTGCAATTGCATTCGGTATACTTGTATCTGAAATCGTCTATTACATTTATTCACGCATCAAGCAATCTTATGGTAAAATCAAGGGTAAAACTTATAAAAAATCCTATAATATGAATAATAGAGTATAAATCTAAGGGGATGAACTCGTATGAAGAAACAAATTATCGAAAGATTAACGAGATATGTAAAAATTGATACACAATCTAATCCTGATTCCAAGACTACGCCATCTACGAATAAACAGTGGGATTTATTAAATCTATTGGAAGAAGAGCTTCAATCATTAGGGCTTAAAACAGACATGGATGAACATGGTTACTTATTTGCTACACTCGAAAGCAATATTAATTATAATGTACCTACTGTCGGTTTTTTAGCACATGTAGACACTTCACCAGATTTCAATGCTTCTCATGTAAATCCGCATATCATTGAAGCCTATAATGGGCAACCTATCAAACTTGGTGAATCTCAGCGTATCTTAGATCCTGATGTTTTTCCTGAATTAAATAAAGTTGTGGGGCATACACTAATGGTGACAGATGGTACATCTCTACTAGGCGCCGATGATAAAGCAGGTGTTGTGGAAATAATGGAAGGGATAAAGTATTTAATTGATCATCCTGAAATTAAACACGGTACAATTCGAGTAGGCTTTACACCTGATGAAGAAATTGGACGAGGCCCGCATCAATTTGATGTTAGTCGATTTAATGCAGATTTTGCATATACAATGGATGGCAGTCAATTAGGAGAACTACAATTCGAAAGTTTCAATGCAGCAGAAGTAACTGTCACTTGTCACGGTGTTAACGTTCATCCAGGTTCAGCTAAAAATGCCATGGTTAATGCAATTAGTTTAGGTCAACAGTTTAATAGTTTACTTCCTTCACATGAAGTACCTGAAAGAACTGAAGGATACGAAGGGTTCTATCATTTAATGAATTTTACAGGTAATGTTGAAAAAGCAACTCTACAATATATTATTCGCGACCATGATAAAGAGCAGTTTGAGCTACGTAAAAAACGCATGATGGAAATTCGTGATGATATTAATGTTCATTATAATCATTTTCCAATTAAAGTAGATGTACATGACCAATATTTTAACATGGCCGAAAAAATTAAACCTTTGAAACACATCATAGATATACCTAAACGTGTCTTTGACGCTTTAGACATCGTACCTAACACTGAACCTATTCGAGGCGGTACAGATGGATCACAATTATCTTTTATGGGGTTACCTACACCTAATATTTTTACGGGGTGTGGCAATTTCCACGGTCCTTTTGAATACGCTTCTATCGATGTAATGGAAAAAGCTGTTCATGTTGTCGTTGGTATTGCTCAAGAAGTAGCAAACAGCCATCAATCTTATAAATAACATAGAAAGCCATTGTCAGTATGTAGCTCTAAAACTATTTTTACTGTCAATGGCTTTTAAATTAAATGTGTATAAAAACTTTTTCTAATATTAGGATGAAAGCGGTAAGTTTATTTGCGTTTTCAATAATTTTAGTGCTTGTACTGTGTAATGTCTGATTTGAATACCCATCTTAAAATCTGTATATGAATCAGGCATATCAATAAATGTATTAAACATTGCTGTAACATTCAACGATTCAAACAAATCAAATTTATCATTTGTAGCACAAATTGCAATAGCTGGCTTGTTGTATTGTTGGGTAAGTTCTGCTATACGTATTGTTGTAGTCTCTAGAATTTGATCTTCTTCTTTCAAACCTTCTCCGAAAATAATAAGATCTGCCTGTTGAATTAAGTTTTCTAAATGTGTGATTTGATTCACTAATTCATGGCTTGTTAAAATCTCAGCTTGATAGAGACTATTTAATACAGCTGCTATACCACCTCCAGCACCACCGCGCTCGATTGGTCCCATTGCTATTTTCAATTCATTCTTAAATAATTCACTAAAATACCAAATTAAATTATCTATCTCGGCTGCTTCATTTTGAGACAAATCTAATGATTCGTATGTTTGCATGATTTCACTTTTTTTCCCATACAACCGACTTGAGAAATCTGACATTAATTGAATGTTTACCTTCGCTAATTGTGGATGAACACCTGATAAATCAATACGTCTAATATATTTTATTAAATCTGCACCTTTCCTCATATCGACAATTTGTGCTTCATCATCATAAAATCTTGCACCCAATGCTTGCAACATGCCTGCACCGCCATCAAAACTTCCTATTCCACCTAAAGAGATAACAAGATGTTCTGTATGATTGTCCAATGCTGCTTTTATAACCTCTCCCAAACCGTAACTTGATCGATGTTGAATAGGTTTTTTGCCATTTAAAAATAAGTGCCCTTCGATAATAGTCATACCACTATCCGTTTGTCCATATATTGCTTCGGTTTCTTTCATGTCAGCATCATGCGCACTCACACGATATTTATTTCCTGATTGCCAAAGAAAGACTGAATCTAATAATTCGTGACGACCGTTAAATAGTGGAACTTGAACGATATCTGCATCTTCAATTTGACTTGCTACCGCTTCTTCAACATATCTATTAGCTTGGTAACTAGAAATAATTTCATTAAATTCGTCCATGGCTACTAAAACTTTCATTGTCTTAACCACCTTATTTTTCTCTTTTCCAAAAATTATTTTAAACATACTAAAGGATGTATGAGAATAATCTATAAATCTAAGTAACAATGATTTGACATTAAAGGAATAACATATCTTCTGCATGTTCTTTATTATGTCCATTAATTATACTTATTATCACATTATACATAACTATTTTAAAATTTTCATAACATAAGAATAGCTTGCCTGTATCTGTCTAACATTGACATTTGAGGCAAGCTACTTCATCATTTCATTCTTTTCTAATTATTCCTCAGCTTGAGCAAGTTGAGAAACGTTAATATCATCGTGATCTGCATTCCACTTCATTTCACCATCTACAAAATAAAAAGCTTGTGGTGATTCGTGTTTTACGTTTGTTTTCTCTGCGATATAATCACATAGTTTACGCTCTTGTTGAACGATTAGATAATAACCATCTATGTCTCTTTCATATAAAAACTTATTAAATTGATCATACGCATTTGCAGAAATTGGACAAGTTTCACTGTGTTTTAATACAAAAACATATTTATTTTCTTCTAATACTTGTTCAAACTGGTCAATTGAACTCAGCTTAATAGCCATTCTATTCACCTCTAAAAATATTTATCACTTCATACTAAGCATATGCGTGAAATTTTTATCCCTAAAATCTTATCAATGGGTACAATTATACACACTCTGCTATGTAATGTTAACCATAAATTTTCATTTTTTTAAATTCAGATAGCATTTAATTTATACTTTCTTTTATTTTTTTAAATTCTCTTTTGAACGATTTATCCATTTCTGATATATCTTTTCCCTCTTTTGGCAATCGATCAACATCAATTTGAGCTAATTTTTCGCTAGTTTTAATCGTATCTACTCTCGTATCATAATAATTTTGCAAACTATAATACATCTCAATTGCATTTTTTCTAGCATTATCAACATGATTATCAGAAATATTTGTTTTATTAATATCCGTAATTTGTTTGTCAATAAGTGGTGAAATATGATCTTTGATTGCTTCTTTCGCTGAGTCAGAGTCATTATTTGAAGAATTTAAATATTTTTTAGCAGTATCTTTTAATTGTTGATTATTTTCTTCTAATTTTGATTTAAGTTGACTTGCATCTTCTTTATTTTGTGCTTTATTAATGTCAGACTCCACTTCAGTTCTATTTTTCTCGAATAATTTAGTATAATCCAAAATATCTTCATTATCTTTAATTGAGCGATTACATAAATCTACAAATTCTTTTAAATCATATATAGATTTCTCTTTATTTTCAACAGTTTTTAGATAATCCTCTTTCAAGTGCTTAACTTCATTAGTATCTGCTGTTAAATGTTGAGTGGAATTTTTATATTTTTTAAACTCAGGTATCAAATAGTTATTAATATCCTGCTGAAGTGCACGAAATTCTTTTTTATTTTTATCAGTGGTATCAGTTTTACTTAAATTATCTAACTCTTTTAATGGTATTTTATCCATAACTTTTTCTACACTGTGTTGTTTTTGATGAATTTCTTTATATTGACTTTCAAATTGTTTAATATCTCTTTTTGATTCATTTCCACAAGCAGATACAACTATGGTTAAAATGATAACTGTTATGATAAATAGTAGTTTTTTCATATTTGCACTCCTTATCACTAAACATTATACATAAACGTATTTATTATGAAAATGAATTGTGTTATAGTATGTCAGACTTTATTGTATATATTATTTTTATAAATGAGGAGTATTTCATGTACGCTAATGTTCAACCTTTTATTAAAAAAGAATCTATGAAACAATTTACATATGAATATAACAAAGTGAAAGACGTATTGTTTACAATTTTAGATTCTCCTATTAAATACACTCAGCATATCGGTGGTACCTGTCATTTTAATTATCAAACTGAACCCATTTTAGATATACTTGTTGGTGTAAATAACTTGCACGATATTACTTCACTAGATGAAAAGCGCTTAAATTATGCTGGATTTTATCGTTTGCACCATTCTTACAAGAAGAAAGTTGTCATGGCACGTTTTAATAATTTAAGTGAATTAAAACAAGAAGTAAGATTACATATTATTCAAATGAAAACTCCTCTTTTTAAACAATATCAAACAGTCAATCATTTATTACATAACGATAAAGCAATAGCAGAATGGTTTGCAAGTAAGAAAAATGAAATTGTGCAACATGCTAAAAAGATACGTGAATATGAGTCTCAAAAACAAAATTTGTTTGAGAAATTGTATAAGGAATCTAATTTGTTATTGTAAATACTCATAAAGTACGACATAACCATTTTATATTTATAATCAATTCATATATCCAAATTTCGCAAATAACTTTTATAATTGATATAATAATGTTGATATTAAGAAGATGAGAAAGGATGTTCAAAACATTGAATAAAAATGACATCTTACGCGGACTAGAGTCAATTCTTCCTAAAGATATTATTAAAGTGGATGAACCTCTCAAGCGTTATACATATACAGAAACAGGAGGAAAGGCAGATTTTTATTTATCCCCTACCAAAAATGAAGAAGTCCAAGCCATCGTAAAGTTTGCCCATGAGAACAGTATACCGGTAACTTATCTAGGAAATGGGTCGAACATCATCATTCGAGAAGGTGGAATTCGAGGAATCGTACTCAGCTTACTATCTCTCAATCATATTGAAACCTCTGATGATGCAATTATAGCAGGTAGTGGCGCAGCAATTATTGACGTTTCAAATGTTGCACGTGACCATGTATTAACCGGTTTAGAATTTGCATGCGGTATCCCTGGGTCAATTGGTGGCGCTGTATTCATGAATGCTGGTGCTTATGGTGGAGAAGTTAAAGACTGTATTGACTATGCATTATGTGTCAATGAAAAAGGTGATTTATTAAAGCTCACTACAGCTGAACTGGAATTAGACTATAGAAATAGTGTGGTACAACAAAAACATTTAGTTGTATTAGAGGCTGCTTTCACCTTAGAACCAGGTAAATTAGATGAAATTCAGGCTAAAATGGATGATCTTACTGAAAGACGTGAATCTAAACAACCACTTGAATTCCCTTCTTGCGGAAGTGTCTTCCAAAGACCACCGGGTCATTTTGCAGGTAAACTCATTCAAGATTCAAATTTACAGGGCTATCGAATTGGTGGCGTTGAAGTT
Organism: Staphylococcus sp. MSU001; assembly: GCF_052976705.1. Taxonomy (NCBI): domain Bacteria; kingdom Bacillati; phylum Bacillota; class Bacilli; order Caryophanales; family Staphylococcaceae; genus Staphylococcus; species Staphylococcus sp. MSU001. The sequence continues at coordinate 83,180 of NZ_JBRIKK010000006.1, read as the reverse complement.
TCAACTAAGCATGCTGGATTTATGGTTAATGTAGACAACGGAACAGCAACTGATTATGAAGCACTTATACATCACGTACAAAAAACAGTTAAAGAAAAATTTGATGTTGAATTGAATACTGAGGTACGTATTATAGGTGAACATCCTACAGATTAATTCTTTAAGGAGGGCACATCATTGGCAAAGGTTTATGGATCACTCATAGATAATGAAACACGATGTACACATTATTACTCATCTTTAGATGTTATTGCCATTAAATTTAAATGTTGCAACAAATATTATCCGTGTTATAAATGTCATAATGAACACGTATCTCATACAATTGAAAGATGGGCTGAAAATGAGTTTGATGAAAAAGCTATTATGTGTGGTGTTTGTAAACATGAGATGCGTATCCGTGACTATATGATGGTAGAAATGTGTCCTCGTTGTAAAGCGCATTTTAACAGTCGTTGTAAATTTCATTATCATTTATATTTTGAAGTATAAATAACTTGTTACAAAGTTTTTGAAATATTTGAGCTCCTAAAGTGAATTTTATTTAAAAATTCGTTTTAGGAGCTCTTCTTATATCAACATTCTATTCATGTATTTAAAGTTTTCTTCTTATACCTTGGTTGGTTTTTCTCTTATTATAAGATTATTTTTCAACTTTCTCTACTACTTCATTTAATTCATCAATTTGTTTGATAGTTGTCGTTGAAGATCCTGAAGAGAAATACCATAGTTTTGGATCTAATTCGTAAATATGATTACTTTTTACTGCTTTTACATTTTTTATAACTTTGTTTTTTAAAACTTGATTTGTTGTTGCTTTACCACCTACAACTGAACCACGATCCATAGCTAAAATAACATCTGGATTCTGTTTGTTAATATATTCATTATTTATATTTTGACCATGTGGGCTTTTGCTAACCTTTTTGTCTGCAGGTTTAAATCCTAATGTATCAAACACTAAACCACCAAATCTTCCTCCTGGTCCAAACGTTGATAGTTCACCTTCGTTAACCAATAAATACACTACTTTCTTATTAAAGTCTTTAGTTTTATCTTTCATATCAGATATTTTTCTATCTAAATCTTTATTAATTTTTTTAGCTTTATCTTCTTTATCGTAGATTTTCCCTAAATTTTCTGTATTTCTTTTCATATCTTTAATTAAGTTGTCATCACTTGTACCTACATATACGACTTTAGCTTTTGGTGCAGCTTTTTTAAATTCATCTAAATTTTTCTGATTAGCTGTTCTTCCTGAAATAAAAATCACATCTGGTTTAGCTGATGCAACTTTATCAAAATTCACTTCTTTTAAATTTCCAGTATTAATATACTTATCATCTTTAAATGCATCTAAAAATTTAGGTAAAGATTGGTTATTTTCACCTTTAGGTAAGCCTTTTACTTTATCAGCCACACCTAATTCTTTCAATACATCAAGTGCCCCATAATCTAATACAACGGCATTTTTAGGATTCTTTGGTACCTTGACAGTATTAGAGATTTTTTTCTTATCACTGCCATTATTTTCTTTACCACTTGTTTCAAAACTATTCTTGATTGTTACAGTTTCTTTAGAATCACTATTATTTTTTTTCGAAGTTGAATTATTATTCGAACTATTATTACAAGCCGTTAAAACTAAAACTAGAGACAATAATAAAAATAAGACTGTTTTTTTCATATGTGCAACTCCCTAATCAAATTTATAATTTCTTTTTCGTATGGTTAACCTCTTTTACTATGAGTATCAATTTTAATCATTAAACTGAGTCAAAAGTAGTTTCATCATAATATAGACAAATACGTTGTCCCCTTATCTCTTCTATACGTACTTCCATCTCATATAAACTTTTTAAAATGTCAGGCTGAATAACATTATCTTTATCATCAGCTTTAACTAGTTCACCTTGTTTAAGTGCAATGATGTCGTCTGAATAACAAGAAGCAAAGTTGATATCATGTAATACGATAACGATTGTTTTATTTAACTGACGACATAAATCTCGCAACGTTTGCATAATCTGTACTGAATGTTTCATATCTAAATTATTTAAAGGCTCGTCTAATAATATATAATCAGTATCTTGTGCTATAGTCATAGCAATATATGCACGTTGTCGCTGACCTCCAGATAGTGTTTTAATATTACGATGCTTAATTTCATTAAGCTGTAATAAGTCAAGAGCATATTCCACTTTGTCATAGTCTTCTTGCTTCATTCGACCTTTTGAATATGGAAAACGACCAAATTTAACTAGTTGCTCGATAGTTATGTTCATATCAGTGTGATTAGATTGTTTTAAAATACTTAATTTTTTAGCTAAATCGTCAGTTTTATATTCTGAAATTTCTTTGTCTTCAATCAAAATTGACCCTTTCTCATAACTAAATAAGCGACTGATAGCAGATAATAATGTACTCTTACCTGCACCGTTAGGACCTATGAGTGAAGTCAATTTTCCCTTTTTAATATCTACGCTAATATCTTTTAAAATAGGTTTATTGTCTATCGTTTTATCTAAATTTCGAATTTGAATCAATTTGCATTTCTCCTTTTAACAAGCAAATATATGAAGTAACTTCCACCAACTAAATCTACTATCAAACTGAATTCAGTTGTTGCTTCGAATAGATTTTCAACTACCCATTGCGCTATAAATAAACTAATCCAGCTGAATAATATTGTTGCCGGTAAAATAAATTTGTGTTCATAGGTCTTCATAAATTCGTGTGCTAAGTTGACAGTTAATAAGCCAAGAAATGTTACAGGACCTATTAATGCAGTAGATATAGAGACGAGTAAAGCAACCAAAATAAGAAACATACGCGTCATATTCTCATAAGAAACACCTAGATTAATTGCTTGTGCTCTACCTAACAAAAGAACATCTAAATATGGTCGAAGTATTATTGTAACAATTATTAAGATAACTAATAATATGCCTGAAACAGTTACTAATTTAGAATTTGATGCTTCAAAGCTAGCAAACATAACATTTTGAACTGCTAAAAAAGATTCAGGATTCATTATAAGTTGGAGAAAACTTGTAATACTACGGAAGAAAGTTCCTAATATTACACCAACTAGTAATATGAAGTAGACTGAAAAGTGACCTAGTTTAAATATAACTTGAAATAGCAGCAATGAAAAAAGCACCATTGCAATCAAAGTAATTAAAAAATTAAGATAGATATTTGTAACCACGGTTGCTTGTTCACCTAAAATAAAAATAGGTAAGACTTTGACAAATAAATACACAGAATCAAGTCCCATAATAGAAGGAGTTAACAATCTATTCGTAGTAATAGATTGGAAAATAACTACGGACGTTCCTATCGCTGCTCCTACTAATAATATAAGAATAAATTTTTTGAAACGGCTTTGGAATTGATATTCAAATATATCAAAATCTAAACCTACCAATAAATAAAAAATTGACATACAAATTGCCATAACGACCAGTATACTTATTTTTTTACTAGTGCTCATTTGCATAATTTTTCCTACCTTTCATCAGCAAGATTAGGAAAATAATTGTGCCAAATACACCTATCGTCAATCCAATATTAATTTCGTAAGGGTAAACAATTATTCTACCAATAATATCAGCAATTAAAACAAAAATTGCACCGAGCATAAGTGTATGTGGTAATGCATTTTTCAAATGATCGCCTCTATAGATAGATATGATATTCGGTACGATTAAACCTAAAAATGGTAATGTTCCAACAGTAACAACAACTAATGCTGTTAGCGTTGCTGTTATGAATAATGCTATTTTAATGATTTTTTCATAACTTACACCTAAATTATGACTAAAGTCTTTTCCCATACCTGCAATAGTAAAATGATTTGCAAATACAAATGCCAAAATAAGTAATGGTATTGTAAGATACAACACCTCAAAACGACCACTCGTTATAACTGCAAAGTTACCAGTTAACCAGTTCCCAATACTTTGTAAAGCGTTGGTTCTCAACGCTACAAATGTAGTAAAACTGGATAAAATGCCACCAATCATAATGCCTAAAAGTGGAACAAAGATTACATCTTTCGCACGGATAAGATTAATTAATTGGACAAATAGAAACGTTCCAACAATACTTAGGACAACAGCAAATAATAATTTGATTAAAATGTGACCATTAGGAAAGAACAACAATGACAATAAAATACCTAATTTTGCCCACTCCATAGTGCCAGCAGTCGTTGGGCTTACAAATTTATTTTGCATCATCTGTTGCATAATTAATCCTGATAAAGCTAGTGAACTACCTGAAAGTAGAATACTAACTGTTCTGGGAATTCGACTCGAAAACAAAATGTTCATTTGTTCATCACTTAAATGGAAAATATCTATTAGAGAGAGTTGACTCACCCCTATAAATAAAGAGACAATAGTTAAAATCACTAATAAAATAAATAAGGTATAACCTTTAAAAATAAATTTCACTAGTTATTCTCCTTGCTAAATATTAAAGATGTATAAGGTCAATATACGAAAGTAATGATAATGATTATCATTAACATCAATATTATAGACTCTATTTTCTTTTTTCAATAGTTTTTCATATTTTTTAGAAATTTTATAAATGTTTTATCCAGCAGTAATAATTCATCAGAATATTTTATAATACCAACTTTCATAAAAAAAGAGATTCCTACTAATTTTAATAGGAATCTCTTTAAAAGTACTATACTAATTATCAAAAACAAAGTCTTCATCACGAAGAGGCTCAACATTTAAAGCCAATGTATAGCCATCACCTTTAACAGAGAAGAAATCGTGGTTCTTTGTAGATGTATCTAGGGCATTTTCAATAATAGGATTAAACTCTCTTTCTTCGAAATATGGTTCAAAACCTAAATTCGATAATGCTTTATTTCCATTATATCGTACATAATTTAATACATCTTCAGCAAGGCCAATATCATCATATAATAAATGTGTATATGAAACTTCATTATCATAAAGTTCATTTAATAATTTATACATTTCTTGATCAGCTTTTTGTTTCTCACTTTCAGATAACTCATTACGCAGACTTTGTGCATCTAAACCTGTGAACACGCCATGTATAGATTCATCTAAAAGTATCTTACGTATAATTTCACCTGACGTAGTCATTTTTCCTTGTCCTGCGAGATATAATGGATAATAGAAGCCAGAATAGAATAGAAATGTTTCTAAGAACACACTAGAAACACGAGCAATATATTGATCATAAATCGATGCTTCTTTACCCCAAAGTTTGTGGTAATTTTCTACAATTTTATCTGATTTATATTTTAAATGTGGCTCCTCAATAACCCAAGTATCCAATAAATAATTGGTTTCGCTAGATGGTAATAATGTAGTGAAGATATGAGAATAACTTTTCGCATGGATTTGTTCCATCATAGCCATAAATGAATAAACAGCTTTCTTTCTTAAATCAGTAGTATGAAGCATGATTAATGGCATACCATCATCAGCTTGATGTGTATCTAAACCTGTTAAACCTGCAAGCGCTTTTTTAAAAGTATTTTTCTCTGAATCTGTTAATGTTTTCCAACTTGCTATATCTTTTGATACTTTAAATTCTGTTTCCACCCACATTTGTGAGATATTTTGCCGCCAGAACATATTAGTCATATCTTCTTGGGTGTTCCAATTTACCGCCTTCATTAAAATCCTCCTGTCATATTTATGTATAAAATAAAGAGTTTTGAACCAATGTAAATCTATAATTTAAAGAAATACATCGATTCATCACTCTACCCTAAAATATTTACAACTTAATTAATTAAATTGCACAACTTGTACATTCTTCCACACTTAATAATTTATTACGTGTATAGTATAAAGATTTAAGCCCTTTATGGTGTGCATAGACATATAATCTTGAAAGCTCACGTGTTGAAATTTCTGAATTAACGTAAAGTATCGTTGAAATACCTTGGTCGACGTGAGTTTGAATTGTAGCTACTAGATCAATAAGTTTCATTTGATCAGTATTAAATGCTGATTTGTAATACCACATTGTTTCTGGTGATAAAAATGGCATTGGATAAAATGTTTCCGCATTTCCATACGTACGACGTTCAATTTGGTCAACAATAGGCATAACAGAACTTGTCGCATTTTGAACATAAGAAATACTTTGAGTCGGAGCAATAGCTAATCTATAAGCGTGATAAAGTCCATATTGTTCTACTTTATTTTGCAGTTCTTTCCAATCATTTGAAGTAGGTATATCGATACCATCAAAAAGTTGACGAACCTTTTCAAATTTCGGTTCAAATTCTTGAGATGTATAGAATTCAAAATATTTACCATTTGCATAGTCTGATTGCTCAAAGTCTTGATACTTTTCTCCACGCTCTTTCGCAATTTCCATTGAACGTTCGATGGAATAATAGTTCATAATCATAAAGAATATATTAGCAAAGTCTTTCGCTTCTTCAGATTCATAGCCAATTTTATTTTTAGCTAGATATCCATGTAAGTTCATTACTCCTAGTCCAACAGAATGTAGTTCACTATTCGCTTTTTTTACGCCTGGTGCATTTTGAATATTTGCTTCATCACTTACAACTGTAAGAGCATCCATACCTGTGAACACAGAATCTCTGAATTTACCTGATTCCATAACATTCACGATATTCAACGAACCTAAGTTACATGAAATATCTCTTTTAATTTCATCTTCAGTTCCATAGTCGTTGATTACTGATGTCTCTTGTAATTGGAAAATTTCAGTACATAAATTACTCATTTTAATTTGCCCAATATTTGAATTTGCATGTACTTTGTTTGCATTATCTTTAAACATAAGATATGGATAACCAGATTGTAATTGTGTTTGAGCAATCATATTTAACATTTCACGCGCGTCTTTTTTCTTTTTCTCGATATTAGGGTTTGCAACCATATCATCGTAATATTTTTCTAAATCAATATCATCTAAAGTCACACCGTATTCTTGTTTAACTGTATGAGGTGCAAACATATAGAAATCTTTACCCTCTTTTGCCAAATCAAAGAATTTAGAAGGCACAATAAGACCAGTCGAAATAGTAGATAAACGTAAATCTTCATCAGCATTCACTTTCTTAGTATCTAAAAACTCTTCAACATCGTAATGGAAAATATTTAAGTACACTGCCCCAGCGCCAGGACGTTGTCCTAATTGATCTGCATAACTAAATCCACCTTCAAGTGCCTTAGCAACAGGTAAAACACCTTTAGCTACACCTTTAATTCCTTTAATTGCTTCTCCACGTGCACGAAGTTTAGATAAATTAATGGCCACACCACCACCAATTTTACTAAGTTGTTTTGCAGTTGAATCAATGAAATTAATAGAATTTAAGCTATCGTCTACTTCTAATAAGAAACATGAAACAAGTTCTCCACGTCTTGCTCTACCTGCATTCAAGAATGTTGGTGTCGCCGGTTGATAGCGTTGTTCCACCATTGCAGAAATAAATTGTTTAGCTTGTTTAACATTACCGTTCGCTAAATAAAGTGCAACGATTGCGACGTGCTGATTATAATCCTCAAGAAACTTAGTTTTATCATTCGTTTTTAAAGCATAATCTTTATAAAACTTACTTGCCGACATATAACTAGCAAATTGGAAGTGAATTGATTTTGCGTATTCAGTAATTTCACTTAATTCTGCTTCACTATATTTTTCGAAAACATTAAAATAAAAATTATTGTCAACAAGATAATGAAGTCTTTCGATTTCATCATCAAAGGAAATCATTTTATCATGGATTTCTTCAAGATACACCTTCAATGCTTCTTGATCTTTCTCTAAATTAAAGAAACCATTGTCTTTTCTCTTGGTCACTTCATTATTTAATTCAATATGATTGTATTTCTTTTCTTCCATGGTTTTCATTGAAATTGCCCACCTTATCCTTAAATTCAATAATGTCTTTATTTGTCCCTTGTACTTCAAACTTCATCATTAATGGAACTTTATATTCCTCAGAAATTGTATGGCCGGCTTTAGCGAAATTTTGTCCCCAATTTCGATTTCCACTCGCAGCAACAGCTTGTAACTGAGTATGATTTACATTTAAAAAAGATTGAACCGGCTGCGGCACCTCTCCAAATCCAATAGTGCCAGTAACTAAAATGTAGGGTTCATTAACTGATTCGTTACAATTATCTTGAGTAATTTCAAATGTATCTTTAATACCAGCACGACTAATAAATCGTCTAACATTACCAGAAAATGAATAATATACTACTTTCATTGGATCACCTTCTTTCGTCAACCATTGATTCTGCTAAAAGTAGATTAGAAATGATTAAATATCTTTAATATAATTTAAATCATCTACTTATAAAAACAGTTGAAAATAGTTACTTTTACGTAAAATTTTTTCAATCTGTAAATAACCTTTAAAATATATAAATAACCACAATATATAGTGGTTAAAACTTAAATTTGCACTACATGATAAATTATCTTTTTAGTAGGATTTTACTATAATTGCAATATTCCCGAGATAAAAGTAGTGTCAAATTGCATTAAAATGATTAAATGCTACAACGTTAGATTTTCAGTCAAACACTATATATAGTGTTTGTGCTTCTGATTTAATACTATATTCTGTGTTTCATTATACATAACTCATATCACTAATGAAAGTTAAAAATTAGTGGCAGTAACAACCTATCATTTGGAAAGTGCATCACTACGAGTTTAGTGTCATTATTTTAAAATAAAAAAATTTTTTTGAGTGTCTTTACTTGCTTTTCTATTGAAATTAGACATATAGAGTTAAATGAATAGTTACGTAAATTTCTACAATAACAGATATAAATTACATTTTTTAAAACATGATTCTAGCTTTTTATTAAATTGCACAACAGTAATAACAACTTCGAACACGAACGTTTGTTCGATTTTTATTATAGCTCGTTTCCATTGAATTTTCAAGAACTTATGCATAATTAAAGTTTATATGCTAATATAATGTCGTTAATCATATAATATTGAGGCGATGATATTGAATCCGAAAGTTAAAGGTATTATTGCTATATTGATTTCAGCTGTGGGTTTTAGTTTTATGTCAGTCTTTTTTAGATTGGCCGGTGATTTACCAGTCTTTCAAAAATCTTTAGCTAGAAATTTTGTAGCCATGTTTATACCATTATTTTTTATTTATAAATATAGACAACCTATGTTTGGGAAATTAAGCAGTCAACCTCTACTCATCTCACGTTCAACACTTGGGTTAATCGGTGTCTTACTTAATATCTACGCAATTGATCACATGGTATTAAGTGATGCTGATACATTAATGAAATTAAATCCTTTTTGGACAATTGTTCTTAGTTTAATTTTTTTACATGAAAAGGTACGAAAATATCAAATTACGGCGATGATTATTGCTATATTAGGGATGCTTTTAATTGTTAAACCAGAATTTTCATCATCAGTTATTCCTTCAATAGCAGGATTACTATCAGGTATTTTTGCAGCATCTGCCTACACATGTGTTAGAGCACTCAGCACTCGTGAAAAACCTTATACGATAGTGTTTTATTTTTCATTATTCTCAGTTGTAGTGCTTATACCTTTTTCAATATTTACTTATACACCTATGACAACAATTCAAATTCTTTTCTTACTCGGCGCTGGATTATCAGCAGCTGTAGGACAAATTGGTATAACATTAGCTTATAGTTTTGCTCCAGCAAAAGATATCTCCATCTTCACATATGCGTCTATAATATTTACTGCATTATTTGGATTTATTCTGTTTGGAGAATCACCTGATATGCTTGCAACAGTAGGATATATTGTCATTATCGGAGCAAGTTACTATATGTTTGATAAAGCAAGACGTGAAACAACTCTAAATCAAAATAATTAAAGGAGCTAGAAAATTGACACAAGGACGTCAAAAAGATGAATTAAAAGATATTACTTTATTAGGCAATCAAAATAACACTTATGAATTTGATTATAGACCGGAAGTTTTAGAAACTTTTGATAATAAGCATCAAGGTCGTGATTATTTTGTTAAGTTTAATTGTCCAGAATTCACATCACTATGCCCTATTACGGGTCAACCAGATTTTGCGACAATTTATATTTCGTATATCCCTAATATCAAGATGGTGGAATCTAAATCATTAAAGTTATATTTATTTAGTTTTAGAAACCACGGAGATTTTCACGAAGATTGTATGAATATTATTATGAATGATTTAATTAATTTAATGGACCCACATTATATTGAAGTTTGGGGTAAATTTACTCCAAGAGGTGGCATTTCCATAGATCCTTACACGAATTATGGTCGTCCTAATACAAAATATGAAAAAATGGCTGAACATCGATTAATGAATCATGATATGTATCCAGAAAAAATAGATAATCGTTAATATGTATTTTATAAAAATCTCTACTGTTATATTTGATGGTAGAGATTTTTGTTGCACTTTACTGCATTAAAGCGTATTTTATATATAGCGCGTCATTGAATAAATATAGTAATAAAATTATTGAAATTATATCATCGGATTAAATGTTACAAATTATATCAATTGATAGAATTTTCTTTTTTAAATTTTTTGAAAATTATTGAAATTTTTTTATCACAATAGTAAAATCACCTTAAAACAATTTAATAAGGTGATTTGGGCAAGAAAGGTTGGGATGATTTATGACTTCAAATAAGTCCCATGAACAAGCAGTTCAAGATATACCACAACATGGATTCTTCGGACATCCAAAAGGATTAGGCGTTCTCTTTTTCGTAGAATTTTGGGAGAGATTCAGCTATTACGGAATGAGAGCAATGCTTATTTTTTATATGTATTTTGCACTCCAGGAAAACGGACTTGGAATGGACAAAACAACAGCCATGTCTATCATGTCTGTATATGGATCATTAATTTATATGTCTTCAATTCCAGGTGGCTGGATAGCTGATAGAATTACAGGTACCCGAGGTGCCACACTAATCGGAGCTATATTAATTATTATAGGTCACATATGTTTAAGCCTTCCTTTTGCAATGGTTGGTTTATTCACTTCTATGTTCTTTATTATTGTAGGATCAGGTTTAATGAAACCAAACATTTCAAATATTGTTGGTAGACTCTATCCCGAAAACGACGTACGTATGGATGCTGGATTTGTTATCTTCTATATGTCAGTGAATATGGGTGCACTCGTTTCACCAATTATTTTACAACACTATATTGATATTAGAAATTTCCATGGTGGCTTCTTGATTGCAGCAATAGGAATGGCTCTTGGATTAGTTTGGTACTTATTATTTAACCGTAAAACTTTAGGTAGTATCGGTATGAAACCGACGAACCCATTATCTTCTTCTGAAAAGAAAAAGTATGGAACAATCATCGGAATCGTTGTTATAGCAATAGTATTAATCCTTATGATTGCTTACTTTACACATACGCTATCATTTAATCTAATCAGTAATACTGTTTTAATTTTAGGTATTGCTTTACCAATCATTTACTTTACAACAATGATTAGAAGTAAAGAAGTTACTGATACTGAAAGATCAAGAGTAAAAGCATTTATTCCATTATTCATTTTAGGTATGTTATTTTGGTCAATTCAAGAACAGGGATCTAATGTATTAAATATCTATGGTATTGAAAACTCTGATATGAAATTAAATTTATTTGGTTGGAAAACACATTTTGGTGAAGCTATTTTCCAAACTATTAACCCATTATTTATTTTATTATTTGCACCCGTTGTTACTCTTTTATGGCAAAAGCTAGGGAAAAAACAACCTAGCCTACCTATTAAGTTTGCAATTGGTACTATTTTAGCAGGCGCATCTTACATACTGATGGGAGCAATCGGTCATATCTACGGGGATACACAATTCTCAGTTAACTGGGTTATTCTTTCCTACGTTATCTGTGTTATTGGTGAGCTTTGTCTCTCTCCAACTGGTAGTAGTGCAGCAGTTAAATTAGCACCTAAGGCGTTTAACGCACAAATGATGAGTCTTTGGTTATTAACTAACGCTTCAGCTCAGGCCATTAACGGGACATTAGTTAAATTAATTAAACCACTTGGTCAAACCAATTACTTTATCTTCTTAGGTGTTGTTGCAACCGTGATTACTTTAATTATATTAGCGTTTATTCCTAAGATTTCTAAAGCAATGAAAGGTATTCGCTAATCATTTGACTAAAATGAGATGGAATGTAAATTTTAGAAAAATAGCCAGTAAATGAGTTTTTATAAATTCATTTACTGGCTTTTTATTTATAATACTTCGTATTGTTGGCTCGCTTTCTTAATGAACAGCTTCAGCCTGTAGTCTTCAACTTATCCTGTTTCCTCAAGAATCTCGCCAAAATACTTTGTGTTTATATGTAATTTTACATTGAAATACTTAAAAAAATAAGGTCCTTTCGTATAATTTAATAAACATCACTAAACTAAATTAACGAGGTGTCTTATGTATAAAGAGGCTTAACTCACTCTACCAGATTGAAACTTCAGTCCTTATCCCCACAATGATATTGTTGAAACAATTCCCGATACTGAATTCAGACATCATCGTGGCGCAACATTATATCATCCCAAAATGAAATTAAAAATAGTGTTATATGCCTACACAAATTTTTTGCCAACCTTATATTCTTATTCTTAATTTTATGCTATTTTATTTTGAACATCTATCTCTATAGAACACTTAAGTTTCAATAACATAAATTTTAATTTATAATGTAAATCAAACATAAGTGGATATTCAAACAATCTAATTACATAGACTATTTATCGAAAGTAGGTATATATTTATGAAACAACCGTATAACCATGGTGTTCTTTTCTATCATGAACATAGCGGTTTGAAAGATATACATAATGGCATAGGAGAAGTTGCAAAATCTCTTAGTTCAATGTGTAAACACCTCTCTCTTCAACTCAGTGAAAATAAAGGCGATATTATTAAATATTGTAAAGCTATTAAAAATGAAAATTACAGTTCTGATGTAGACATTTTATTTATTTTAGGTGGAGATGGTACACTTAATGAACTAGTAAATGGCGTTATGCAATATCAATTAGATTTACCAATCGGTGTAATACCAGGTGGTACCTTTAACGATTTTACAAAAACACTTCAACTGCACCCTAATTTTAAAATAGCTAGTGAGCAATTATTAACATCGCACGTTGAATCATATGATGTGTTAAAAGTGAACGATTTATATGTACTTAATTTCGTTGGACTAGGCTTAATAGTACAAAATGCAGAGAATGTTCAAGATGGTTCTAAAGATATATTCGGTAAATTCAGCTATATTGGATCAACTGTTAAAACGTTATTAAATCCTGTTAAATTTGATTTCTCATTGACTGTTGATGGTGAAACAAAAGAAGGAAATACTTCGATGATGTTAGTAGCAAATGGTGCCAATATAGGTGGTGGACAAATTCCGCTAACCGATTTATCATCACAAGATGGAAGAGCAAACACATTTGTATTTAATGATCAAACACTAAATATATTGAATGATATATTAAAAAAACGTGATAGTATGAATTGGAACGAAATCACGCAAGGTATTGACCACATATCAGGAAAGCACATCACACTCTCAACAAACCCTAGTATGAAAGTGGATATTGATGGCGAAATTAACTTAGAAACACCAATTGAGATTGAAGTATTACCCAAAGCGATACAACTTCTTACTGCAACTGAACAAAATAATTAAAATAAATTTTACTTATTCTTTATCAATTTATTTTAAAAGCATGAGCGACTGAGACATTAATGATTGTCTCAGTTTTTATTTTAAAAATTGATAACATCGTTAGTCGTGTGGGACGATAATTTCATTACAATATCCTTATTATTTTTAGTATGAATACTTACAATAAATTTTTTAAAATTTACTTCTTTTAAAAATAGATTTTTTTAATTACCAAATACGTTTTGTTCCCTTTGTATCAAGTCTTACACATTAATCCCGACTAAATATACAGATTAACAACGTGTTCATATAAACATCACAATTGACTCTTTAATAGTCTGTATTTTCTTTTAATTTGAAAAAAGGTGTACTATAATGTTTGTGAATTATTTCACAATATCTAAGGAGTGGTTGTATATGTTATCTGTAACTAAAAAAAATACATATGAATCAAACAAAGATGAAGTTACACAAATGATTGATTCATTAGCAGAAAAAGGACAAGAAGCTCTAAAAGAATTATCTAAAAAATCTCAACAAGAGATTAATGACATTGTACATCAGATGAGCATGGCTACTGTTGATCAGCATATGCATTTAGCTAAACTCGCTTACGACGAAACAGGTAGAGGTATTTATGAAGACAAAGCTATCAAAAATTTATATGCCTCAGAGTACATATGGAATTCAATCAAAGACAATAAAACAGTAGGTATCATAGGTGAAGATAAACAAAAAGGATTAACGTATGTAGCTGAACCTATAGGCGTTATTTGTGGAGTGACACCAACGACCAACCCTACATCTACAACTATTTTCAAAGCAATGATTGCTATTAAAACAGGTAATCCAATTATTTTCGCATTTCATCCAAGTGCACAACAATCATCAAAACATGCTGCTAAAGTCATTTTGGAAGCAGCAATAAAAGCAGGTGCTCCTAAAGATTGTATTCAATGGATAGAAATACCATCAATTGAAGCAACTAAACAATTAATGAATCATAAAGACATTGCTTTAGTTCTAGCGACTGGAGGCTCTGGAATGGTAAAGTCCGCATATTCGACAGGTAAACCTGCATTAGGAGTCGGTCCAGGTAATGTTCCTACTTATATTGAAAAAACTGCACATATCAAACGTGCTGTTAATGATATCATTGGTTCTAAAACTTTTGATAATGGTATGATTTGTGCTTCTGAACAAGTCATGGTTGTTGATAAAGAAGTATACTCTGACGTCGTTAAAGAATTCAAATTACACCAAACATATTTTGTTAATAAAAATGAACTACAACAATTAGAAGATGCCATCATGAATGAAGATAAAACTGCAGTCAAACCTGACATAGTTGGTAAATCTGCTGTAAATATAGCGAAATTGTCAGGAATTAGTGTTCCAGAAAAAACAAAATTATTAGTCGCAGAAATTGATGGAATTGGAAAAGATTATCCTTTATCACGTGAGAAATTATCACCTGTACTCGCAATGGTAACTGCAAAATCAACAAGACATGCACTACAAATTTGTGAAGACACATTAAAATTTGGTGGTTTAGGTCACACTGCTGTAATTCACACCGAGGATAGTCAATTACAACAAAAATTCGGTCTAAAAATGAAAGCTTGCCGTGTATTGGTAAATACACCTTCTGCTGTTGGAGGAATTGGAAATATGTATAATGAACTCATTCCTTCTCTTACGTTAGGTTGTGGTTCATATGGTAGAAATTCTATTTCTCATAATGTAAGCGCAGTAGACTTATTAAATATTAAAACAATAGCAAAACGTCGTAATAATATGCAATGGTTTAAACTCCCACCTAAAGTTTATTTTGAAGAAAATTCAGTTATGTATTTGACAGAGATGGATAATGTTGAACGTGCAATGATAGTTTGTGATCCAGGGATGGTTAATATTGGTTATACTGATATAGTTGAACAAGTGTTGAGACGCCGAGAAAACCAACCTCAAATTAAAGTGTTTAACGAAGTTGAACCTAATCCATCAACTCATACAGTCTATAAGGGATTAGAAATGTTTATGAATTTCCAACCTGATACTATTATTGCACTCGGTGGTGGTTCGGCAATGGATGCAGCCAAAGCAATATGGATGTTCTTTGAGCATCCAGAAACTTCATTTTTTGGGGCAAAACAAAAGTTCTTAGATATTCGTAAACGTACTTATAAAATTAGCAAACCTAAAAACGCAAAATTTATATGTATACCAACGACATCAGGAACTGGTTCTGAAGTGACACCTTTTGCAGTAATTACTGATAGCGAGACGCACGTTAAATATCCACTAGCAGATTATGCGTTAACTCCCGATATTGCTATCGTCGATCCACAATTCGTATTAAGTGTACCTAAAGATATTGCCGCAGATACAGGAATGGATGTTTTGACACATGCCATTGAATCTTACGTCTCTGTCATGGCTTCAGATTATACAAGGGGCTTAAGCTTACAAGCAATAAAGTTAACTTTTGACTATCTCAAATCATCAGTTCAAGAAAATGACAAACACTCACGAGAAAAAATGCATAATGCTTCAACAATGGCCGGTATGGCGTTTGCCAATGCTTTTTTAGGAATTTCTCATTCTATCGCACATAAAATTGGTGGTGAATACGGTATTCCCCACGGTAGAACAAATGCTATTTTATTACCACATGTCATTCGTTATAATGCCAAAGATCCACAAAAACATACACTGTTTCCTAAATATGATTTCTTTAGAGCAGATACAGACTATGCTGACATTGCAAAATTTTTAGGACTCAAAGGTAATACAACTGAAGAATTAGTGGAAGCTCTAGCTAATGCGGTGTATGATTTGGGATGTTCAATT
This sequence comes from Staphylococcus sp. MSU001, assembly GCF_052976705.1. Classification (NCBI taxonomy): domain Bacteria; kingdom Bacillati; phylum Bacillota; class Bacilli; order Caryophanales; family Staphylococcaceae; genus Staphylococcus; species Staphylococcus sp. MSU001. The sequence goes on along the minus strand of NZ_JBRIKK010000006.1, from coordinate 66,609 downwards.
GGTATTGACATGAATTTAAAATCGCAAGGCGTAACTGAAGAGCTTCTTCATTCTACTATAGACAGAATGGCTGAATTAGCATTTGAAGATCAATGTACAACTGCTAATCCAAAAGAACCGCTAATTAGTGAGCTTAAAGGCATTATCGAAAGAGCATATGATTATGAAAGATAACTTCAAAAATGTTTAATAAAAAAGTCATAGGCCATCAAATAAAGTGACCTATGACTTTTATCTTCTCTATTTTTCAATTGAATTAAAATAATTCTTTACATCTCTCCAACCACTTACGCGTTCAAATCTATGTTCATTAACATTATGAGAAGCAGTAAACATAATTGATTTCCCTTCAAAAATTTCCAATTGCTTTGGATTATCATCAATAAGATAATCTGCAAGAATAATATTCTTTCTACCACAAAATACAAAATGTTGTGGATCTAAAAAAGGAAAGAATTCTAATAACCATTCATATTTGTCATGAAAAGAGGTTGGTACATCCATCGCTGCTGTGGCTATGTATATGTCGTAATACTCATTGAGTTGTTTTACAACTTCTTGAGCATGCGGCATTACATCTAAATTTCTAAAGAATCCAGGTTCTTTTAAAATATCCATGACTAACCCCTCATGTTCGGGTATCATATGTTTTAATTTTTTACCGTTTAATGATTCCATTTTGATATTTAAATCCGCTCGTTCATTGACCGCTTTAACAACAGCACCCAATGTATCAGCAAGCACTTCATCCATATCAATGGCGATTCTCTCTCGCGTCATGCGCTTACACTCCCTGTTCTTGATATACGTGTTTAGTATAGCAAAATTTTTTCCTTCTGTTTAATCTATTTAACTGCGATATCACATCTTTTTAAATCAGAAGCTATCAAAGAGTGTTAGTTTAATACTCAAAATGTTTTAAAACTTCAATCATCTTATCATTTTGTTCTGGTAAACCAATAGTAATTCTAACACCGTTAGGGAATAAACGTGTAATACATCCTACGTTTAACAATGCATCATAAAGTGCTTGACTTCTTGAAGTTTTAACAAAGACAAAATTAGCTTGACTTGGTAAAAAATACTGACTTTGAGGAATTTGATAAAATTTATCTCGTTCAAAACTATTTTTTTCTGTCACTTCTTTCAAATACTCTTGATCTTCTAAGGCAGCGATTGCTGCATATTCTGAAATTCTAGTAACATTAAATGGTGGACGAATAATATTCCACTTTTCAATGGCGTCTTCAGAAGCTATAACATATCCTACTCTTAATCCAGCTAATCCATATGCCTTAGAAAAAGTACGTAATAAAAAGGCATTGTTAAAATCCTCCTGTAACTTTAGCGTATCAGGAAAATCATCAGCAGTAACAAATTCTACATATGCTTCGTCAATTAATACAGGAATATCACTTGGGACACGTTTTAAGAAGTTAAATAATTCATCGTGCGAAAAGTAAGTCCCAGTTGGATTGTTAGGATTGCATAACCAAATTAAAGACGTTTTATTATCAATCTGTTGTAATATACCATCTAAATCAAATCCACCATCTTTGAGAGGCACTTGGATAACATCAGCAGATTCCACAATTGCATTATGATAATATTGTCCGAAAGTAGATTCACTAGTGATAATCTTATCTCCTGGTGATAATACGGCTCTTGATATCATTAGAATGACCTCATCTAAACCTGCACCAAATAAAATACGAGATGCATCAACATTAAGTTGTTGACTTATTGCTTCCCTTAATTTTGGCGATCCAGATTCCGGATAATAATATAATTCATCTAAATGAGATTGAATAGCCGTTTTAACTTTTGGACTTGGACCATATACATTTTCATTTGAAGCAAGTTTATGTAATTCACCTTTAATACCATACTGTTTTTTTAAAGATTCTGGAGAAAGCCCTGGCGTATATGCTGTTAATTGGTCTAATTGTTTCTTCATACATAAATCACACCTTAAATTGACTGAAATTTTAAAAAACTTAGTACCTATTATAAACAAACTCATACCTTAAAATCAATCACACTTCTAAGATTACATTTTAAATTCGCTATATCAGTTGAAATAGTTAAATTATAAATAGCTATTCGATGTTTAAATGGTACATCGAATAGCTATCAAATCAATCTAGAAACGCACAATTTTATTTTATTAATTTTTCTTTTTCTAAGTATTCTCTTGCTACTTTATAAGGATCCTCTTTCTTCACTGTTACCTTATAGTTCATTTCTTGCATTTCTTCATCTGTAATTCTATTCGCCAATTTATTGAGTGGTTTTTTAACTTCAGGATGGTCATTTAAATATTTTTCTTTAAATAGCGGTGCTCCTTGGTATGGAGGAAATACATGTTGATCATCTTTTAATACTACCATGTTATATTGTTTTAATTCAGCATCAGTAGAATATGCGTCTATGAGATTAATATCTCCCTTTTTAACTGCAGTATAACGTAATTTAGGTTCCATAGTTTTAACATTAGAAAGATTAAGATGGTACGTTTTTTTAACAGCTTTGTATCCATCTGGTCTATCATTAAATTCCAATGTAAAACCTGGTTTAAGTTTATCTTCCACCTTGCGTAAATCACCTATTGTTTTAATTTGATGTTTTTCCGCAAAGTCTCGTTTTACAGCTAATGCATACGTATTATTATATTTCATCGGTTTAAGCATTGTCATATGATATTTTTTTTCTAAACTAGACTTTGCTTGTTGATATACGTCTTTCTCTTTTTTAGACTTTAAATCTTCTTTCGTTAATTCACCTAATACGGTACCTGTAAATTCTAAATAACCATCAATTTCATCTGACTTAAGCGCATTAAATAAGAATGATGTTTTACCCATGCCATCTTTGACTTCTACAGTATCATCTGTGTCTTCTTCGATAAGTATTTTATACATATTAGTAATAATTGACGGTTCTGATCCCAGCTTACCTGCGAATGTGATTTTATCACCTTTTTGAGCTGCCATAGGTATAGCAATAGCTATGATAATCACAATTACAATTGTCCCTAAAGAAATGAGCAATTTTTTATATGATAAACGTTCCATGTATCTTAAAATAAAGTCAAAAATAATAGCTAGAAGTGCAGCTGGAATAGCACCTATTAAAATGAGTGCACTATTGTTACGATCTATGCCTAATAATATTAAATCTCCTAGACCACCAGCGCCTATTAAAGCTGCGAGTGTAGCAGTACCAATGATTAATACCATAGCTGTGCGTATTCCTGCCATGATGACAGGCATTGCAATAGGGAGTTCGACTTTGGTCAATCTTCTAAGTGGTTTCATCCCAATACCTTTAGCCGCTTCAATAAGAGAGGGATCGACCTCCTTAATACCTGTGTATGTATTACGTAGAATAGGAAGTAACGCATATACAACTAAGGCGATAATTGCCGGAAGTCTCCCAATTCCGAAAATTGGTATCATCAAACCAAGTAGTGCCAGTGATGGAATTGTTTGTAGAACAGCTGCAATATTCATGACGATTTCTGAAAGTTTTTTTGTTTTAGTAAGCAAAATTGCAAGTGGTACTGCTATAAGAGTTGCAATGAAAAGGGCTATAAAAGAAAGTTGAATGTGTTCAATTATAGTAGAAAATAGCTGTCCTTTTCTATCACTTAATGTCGCAAAGAACTCATTCATGTGTCGCATCCTCCTTATTGAGAGATAAATAAGTAAACACATCTTCTCTATTTAACAAATATCGACGATGTTGTTCTTTATCGTTGACCACAACTGCATCATAATGAGACAAATCTTCATAAATATTATTTAAGTACAACTCAGCATCTACTTCAGGATAATGAATAACGCTTGTGTTGTCATCTACAGGTCGATTAATTCCTAAATCTTTAATCTTCACTTGATTCACAATATTATGCGTTGTATCCAAATGACTACCCATGAATTGCTTTACAAAATCACTTTTAGGTCGCGTTCTAAAACCTTCAGGTGTATCAATTTGTTCAACATGGCCTTCATTAAGTAAACAAATTCTGTCACCTAGTTTCATCGCTTCTTGGATATCATGCGTTACAAAAACTATTGTTTTCTTAATTTGCGTTTGTAAGTCAATTAAATCGTCCTGCAACTTCTCTCTGCTAATTGGGTCAAGCGCACTAAAAGGCTCATCCATGATAATAACGGGAGGATCTGCAGCTAATGCTCGCACTACACCAACCCTTTGTCGTTGTCCACCCGATAGTTCATCAGGTTTTCTATTTTTAAATTGCTCAGGGTTTAAACCTACCATAGTCAATAATTCATCCACACGTAAATTAATATCGTTATCTTTCCACTTTTTCATTTGGGGTACTTGTGCAATGTTTTCTTTGATGGTCATATGAGGAAATAATGCAATTTGTTGTAGTACATATCCAATATCCCAACGCATTTCGTAAACTGGATAATCACTAATTGGTTTATCTTTAAAATATATGTAACCTTCGCTTAAAGGAATTAAACGATTGATCATTTTAAGTGTTGTTGTCTTACCACAACCTGAAGGACCAATTAACACAAAAAATTCTCCTTCTTTAATATTAAAACTTACATTATCTACAGCAATATTATTACCATATCGCTTTGTGACATTTTTAAATTTAATCACTTTTTCACCTTCATTCCCTCTACAAAATAGTAGACCATTTTAATCTATATTCCCTATTAAATCATTTTTAATTGAAAATTAACATTTATTGTATTTCAAAATCCAAATTAACAAAAAGTATTATTAATACTTAAAATCTAACTTCATATAATTAAAAAACGACGAAATCAAAAGATAGGAGATCTCGTCGTTTAATCATTTATATACTAGTTTTATAGCTTTGTATGGTTTCGATAAACTTAGGACAATAATGCTTTAATTTATAACTTCCTACACCATCAATAGCAATCATTTCTTGTTTCGATTCAGGTTTACGCTTAGCAAATTCTTCGAGTGTGTAATCAGAAAATATACTTACAGGTGCTATTCCAAGTGTATCACTTAGCTGTTTACGTACATCAACAAGCTCACGATATAACGCTCTATCCACACCTTCAACAGTGTTGATAAATACCTTCTCTTTAGTTTTTTGTTTAAACGGAGTGGTATAAACCTTGGTATGATTATTTAGTAATTGCTTCACGGATGTATCACACATAAGAATTTCATCATTTTCATTTAAATATCCTTTGAAACGTAACTCATCAATTAAGTGTGATAACTCAGATGTTGTGTAATTTTTCATCAATCCATGTGTCGTTAATTCATTATAATGATGGTGTTTTATATAATCTGTCACTTCTCCACGTAAAACTTGTATAATAACACTATAACTTTCCTGTTGCTTCATTCGAGCAATACAGCTAATAATCATTTTAGCTTCACGTGTCATATCATACGTTTTATTTTCCTGTATACAATTACTGCATTGATTGCATTCCTCTAGATTTTCATTGGGTTCAAAATAATGAACAATTGTCGCTTCTAAACACTTTTTCGTTTTGGTATATTGAATCATTTTTGTTAATTTTTCGCCCATTTTATCTTTATAGTCATCATCAGCTTGGGATACAGTAATAAAATACTCATGTAATCCCTTATCTCGTTCACTAAACAAAAGGATGCATTCACTTTTTAAACCATCACGTCCCGCACGTCCAGCTTCCTGATAGTAAGATTCCAAATCTCCAGGCATGTTATAGTGAATGACATAACGTACATTCGATTTATCAATACCCATACCAAATGCATTTGTCGCAATGACAACCTCTACACGATCATACAAGAAATCATTTTGCGCCTCAATTCTCTCTTTATTCGTTAAACCAGCATGATAAATTGTGCTCTTAATTTTTTCACTATTTAGAGCTTCGTGTAATTCTTCAACCTGCTTACGAGTGGAACAATAAATGATTCCTGCCTGCCCTTCATGATTTGCAACATAATCCAAAACAAATTTTTGGCGCTGATAAGTCGGATTGACTTTGAAGATTAAATTGCGTCTTTTAGTACTTGTTTTGACAACATCATTTTGTCCAATTGATAACTTAGACATGATATCTTGTTGAACTTCAGCAGTTGCCGTAGCTGTAAGTGCAACTATTGTGAAGTTTTGAGGTAATGTAAAAACTTTTTGTATGACACTTTGGTAACTAGGTCTAAAATCATGTCCCCACTTCGATATACAGTGTGCTTCATCAAAAGCGATAAGGGGTATTTTTATTTTACGTAATAAATTTAGAAAAAATGTATTTTCAAAGCGTTCTGGAGCTACATATAAAAACTGAATGGCGCCACGCTTTATTCGCTCTTCAATCTTTTTTTGTTGTTTATGAGTCAAACTACTATTCAAATATGCAGCTTGAATTCCCATTGCTTGTAGTTGATCAACTTGGTCTTTCATCAAAGAAATAAGTGGACTTATAACAATAGTTGTGCCACCCTGCATTAAACCCGGTACTTGATAGCATATCGATTTACCGCCACCGGTAGGTAGTACACCCAGTGTATGCTGATGATTTAATATTTTAGTTATAATTTCTTCTTGTCCTGGTCGAAATGACTTATAACCAAAATAATGCGATAAAGTCTCTTGCATGATTACATTCCCCTTATTGTTCTTTAATTTTTTCAAGCTCACTCCATCTCGTGATGTCTGCTTCATAAGTTGCTTCAAGTTGCTCTTTTTCCTCATTAAGTTCTTTGATTCTTGCATAATTATCACTTGCATTAATCATTTCTTGTTCAAGCTCTTCTAAACGCGTTTCAGTCATTTCTATACGCGTCATAATTGTTTCGTATTCTAACTTCTCTTTATAGGAAAGTCCTGTTTTCTTTTTTGGTTGATGCTTATATTTATTTTGTTGTTCAGTTTGTTTAGATAACATGGCTTGGCGTTCATGTTCCTTTTTAAAAGATTCATAATCTTCAAATGATCCAATAATTTTTTCGATTTTACCATCATGAATAAACCAATATTCTTGTACCACTTTATTTAAGAAATAACGATCATGACTGACCGTAATAACAGAACCACCAAAATCATCAATGTAATCTTCTAAAATCGTAAGTGTTTCAGTATCTAAATCATTAGTCGGTTCATCTAAAAGGAGTACATTAGGTTTATGAACAAGTAAACGCAATAAATACAGGCGCTTTTGTTCTCCACCTGAAAGTTTATAAACTTTTTTACCGTGTGTAGCGCTCGGAAATAAAAATCTTTCTAACAATTGTGTAACTGAAATTGAGGTACCATCTTTTTCTTTAGCCATTTCACTTTCTTCTCTTAGATAGTCAATCACTCTAATATCACGTTCAAGTGTCTCTTCGGTTTGCTTAAAATAAGCAACCTTAACAGTCTGACCAATTTTGAGATCACCCTCATAGTCCTGATCTTCATTACTTAAAATATTAAGTAATGTTGTTTTCCCCGCTCCATTAGGTCCTACAATACCTATACGTCTACCACTTTGAATAATTTCAGTGACACCTTCAAATAAAACTTTATTATTAATTGATTTTGATAAATTCTTTAACTCATATACTTGTTTACCTAACCTTGAATATGCAAGATTAAGTTCACCCTTATCTTGTGTATGTTGCGTCTTAACATCTGATTCCAGTTGATTAAATCTATTGATACGTGCCTGTTGTTTAGTAGTTCTTGCCTTTGCTCCTGCTCGCATCCATGCTAGCTCTTGTTTATACAATGCTTTTTGTTTTTCTTGTTGCTTTTGTTCTACTAATTCATTTTCTGCACGCATTACTATGTAATCTTCATAATTACCTGGATATGTTTTTAACTTCCCTCTGTCCAGTTCAATAATTCGCGTCGATACTTCATTTAAAAAGTAGCGATCATGTGTTACAAATAAAACTGTATGCGGATATTGCTTAACATAATTAATAAGCCAACGGATGGATTCAAAGTCAAGATGGTTCGTCGGTTCATCTAGCAAAAGTAAATCCGGTTGCTCTATTAGAGTTTTAGCCAATACAACTCTTTTTTGTTGACCACCCGAAAGTTCAACTATTTTCTTAGTTGTATCGTGAATCCCTAGTTTAGATAAAATCGTTTTAATTTCTGCATTATAATCCCATGCATCCTTTTGATCCATTTCTTCTTGTGCTTCCATCATTTTATTAAAATTAGAGTCACTTTGATCTAACGCATAGCGATTAACCGCTTCTTCATATTTTTTTATAATTCTTAATGTAGGGGTATCCGAACTTAAAACAGCTTCGAACACAGTCATATGACCATTGAGGTCTTGTTTTTGAGAGGAATAACGAATGCGATATTGATTAGGGTGGGTAATATCTGCAGTAAAATCTTCGTCTAGACCACCAATGACTTTTAATAGTGTACTTTTACCTGTTCCATTAATACCTACTAATCCAATTCTTTCATGCTCAGATATAGATAGGTTAAGATCATTAAAAATTTCTTTATCTGCATAGGATTTATTTAAATGTTCAATTTTGTATGCTTCCATGCTTATCTTCCTTTTCAAATACTGGAAATTGTCAACTATCGAATTTTCAAAAAAATTTTGTTAAGCTAAATTCAGTTCTATATATTATACACCTTTTTAGATTCAAAAGATATAAGGAGACTTAGATATGTCAGATTTATTCCAAAACGCACCACCCTACATTCAGGCGCTTATAGCCGGAATAATCACGTGGTTACTAACTGCTTTGGGTGCGGCAGCAGTTTTTATATTTAAGAAAGTGAATGATAAAGTCTTAAATTCGATGCAAGGTTTTGCAGCTGGAATCATGATAGCAGCAAGTTTTTGGTCATTATTACAACCCGCAATTGAATCAAGTGAAAATAGCGCTATGCCATGGCTTCCTGCAGCAATAGGTTTTATTCTCGGTGGTGTTTTTATCAGGATTCTAGATTATATTATTCCCCATATTCACAAAAATGCCCAAGATAAAAACCAACAACAAGAGGGTATGCCTACCTCTCTTGGAAAAAATGCATTACTTGTGTTAGCTATCACACTTCACAACATACCTGAAGGACTATCTATCGGAGTTGCATTCGGTGGTGTTGTATCTGGCAACAGTCACGCTACATTTTTAGGTGCGATTGGTCTAGCGATAGGTATCGGCATACAGAATATTCCTGAAGGTGCAGCACTATCGATGCCAATCCGTGCTGCAGGTGCAACACGTTGGAAAGCATTTAATTATGGACAAGCTTCAGCAATTGTTGAGCCTATTTTCGCTACTATCGGTGCTGCAGCAATTTTAGTGGTAAACCCTATATTGCCTTATGCACTGGCGTTTGCTGCAGGTGCCATGATTTTCGTTGTTGTTGAAGAACTGATACCTGATTCTCAATCAAGTAACAACACTGATTTGGCAACTTTAAGTCTAATGCTTGGTTTTACAATTATGATGATTCTTGACGTTGCACTTGGATAATTTATAGCATTTAAAAAAGAATCATAATAGATTAATCAACTATATTGCTTTACTTTATATTTAGCCTTGTAACCCAATCATTTATAATCAGAGAACTTCATTGTTCTTAACGTTAATCGTAATAAAAATTTAAAATTTTGTTTTATAGTTACTAAAACAAATGACTTCAATTAATTCCAATATAAATAAGACATACTTATAAAGTTAAAAGTTGATATTAATGTTTTTTCTGAAAAAGGTGTTTCATTCAAAGTTTCAAAGTTACTTTATTTATACAAAGATATATTAAATACTGAAGTCACTCTTAAAGATATTCTAATTTCAAAATGATTAATAAAAAGATTAATATAAAAACAAGAGCCCAGCACATAAAGTTCCAGGATAAGTCAATAAAGACAATTTCTATTGAAATAATATAGAAATTGTCTTTTTTATAATTTTTTTTGATTATTTTCAGCTCGTTGAGCTTTTACTTTTATTATATTAAGTGACATTAGCACAAATCCTAGTTCTTTTTTGAATTTATTTATCCCTCGAACGGACATTCGAGTAAAGCCCAAAATAGCCTTCATAAATCCAAAAACACTCCACAACAATTTTTCTTTGACTGTAGATAGTTTTTGGTTCTGAAACCTTTTTATTAGTTTGGGCTTCAAAATATTCCCAATTATAATTCTTCATTATTTTTTTATTTGTTTTTGAATTGAAGTTAATAAATTGGTGTTTCAGAGGACATTCTGAACAATCATCACATTCATATAATTTAAAGTCTCGTTTAAAACCATATTTATCATGACGATAGTCAAATCTTTTAAATCCTAGTCTTTTATTGTTCAGACAAATAAATTCATCGAATTCAGTCTCGGGAATTGTTTCTACAGTATTATTTACATCTCGTGAAATATCATTTGTTGGGATAAGAACTGAAGTTTCCATTGGTAGAGTATGTTGAGTCTTGTTATAATCTTGATACATAAGGCATCTCGTTAATTTAGTTTATTGGTATTTATTAAATTATACGAAAGGGCCTTATTTTTTAGTATTTCAATGAAAAATTACATATAAATACAAAGTATTATAAATAAAGAAGCCAGTAAATGAATTTATAAAAACTCATTTACTGGCTATTTTGCTAGGAATTATGTCTCAACCACTTAACAATTTCAACTCACTGAAAAACTATTTTTTTTCGTTCCCTTTTGGACCTGATTTATATTCATATTTACTAGGATTTACTTTTTTAAAGTCAGGATTTTTGTAGAATCTGAACAAGTCACCATTCAACACACTGTCACTCATTTCAAGATCTTTCTCTACTTGCTTTTTATTTTTATCGAAGTCTTTAGGTTTTTCAGTAAGCAATTCATTATCTTTATTTGAGTAAATTTTACCATTCACATACTTATAATCTTCAGTGATAAAATCACCATTTCTAAATGGTACTACGCTATTGTGTTGTTTAGAGAACATGTCAGAGCCAAACATTAGGTAATTCTTGCTATCAATACCAACAAGATGTAGTAATGTAGGCATAACATCCATTTGCCCAGCATACTCTTTATTTACGCCTCCTGATTTACCTGGAACTTTTAACCAGAAACCAGTGCGGTTTAAATCTGTAAATTTAGCTGGTGTAATCTTCTCACCTAATAATTTTTCCATAGCATTATTATGATTTTCTGAAATACCATAATGGTCTCCATAAATCATAATGACTGAATTATCATATAGACCTTTTTTCTTAAGATCAGTAATATATTCCTCTAAAGCTTGGTCAAGATAGTGTGCCGTTTGTATATAACCGTCTACTGTTGAGTCACCAGTATTAGGTTTATCAATAGAAGCATCCTCTTCATCTAATGTGAAAGGATAGTGGTTAGTTAAAGTAATTAAGTGTGAATAAAACGGCTTTTTCATTTTAGATTGATAATCTGCTGATGCTTTAAAGAATGGTTTATCTTTTAAACCAAGATTAACAATATTGTCGTCAGACATGTCATAGTAAGTGGCATCATAGAAATTGTCAATACCGAAATGTTTATAAACTTGATCTCGATTCCAAAATGTTTTGTAGTCACCATGCATTACATTAGATGTATAACCTTGCTTTTGATCTAGTATAGCAGGTAATGATTGATACGTATTATCTCCTTTCAGTGAATAGGCTGATCCTTGCGGCAAGCCATATAAACTGTTGTCCATTGTAAACTCTGAGTCAGATGTTTTACCTTGTCCTGTTTGATGGAAAAAGTTTGGGAAATACGTAAAATCTTGGTTACCACTAGATAATTTATTTAAAAACGGTGTAACCTCTTTACCATTTACCTTTTTATTGATTAAGAAAGTCTGGAAACTTTCAAGGTGAATTTTAATTATATTTTTCTTTTTCGCTGCACCATAATATTCAGGATTAGGTTCAGTACGTTTCTGCTTAGTGTAATTCAACACTTTAGTTAAGTCGTCTTCAGAAGCTAGTGCTTTTTGCTGATTATTTTCGATTGTTTTTACACCATCATAAACAGTGAAGTTATATGGTCCTAAGTATTTCACAAGATATTTATGATCAAAAGTTCTTGTTAATAATTCGGGACGATCTGTTTCTGCAAACGCTAAATTTAAGAAAAATAATGCTACTGACGTAGCCATCACAACGGGTACAAATTTTTTACTGAATGCTCTATTATCTAACCATTTACGTTTAAATATTAAAATGACAAGATAGATAATAGTATCAATGAAATAGACAAAGTCATACCATTTGAAAGAAGCACTTACTGCACCACCCATTGATTCAACGTTGCCTGCCTGGTTTAGTGTACTAAAAGTTAAGAAATCTGAGAAAAATCTGAAGTACACAACGTTTGCGTAAAGTAGAAACGTAAGTAAAAATCCTCCAATAAAGATGAACCAAAATGCCTTCTTACCTTTAAAAAATAGGAAAACACTTAGTACAAGTGCAATCAAACTATAAGGATTCATAAGCAATATTAAGTTTTGTACTAAACCCTTGACACCTAAAGAAAAGTCAACATAATATGAAAAATATGTCTTCAAAGTAATGGTGAATACCGTTAATAAGAAGAACGTAAAAATTCCTATTTTCTTCTTGGGTAAACTCATGTTTGTTTCCTCCGTTTTTAGTAATGAATCATTTTTACATTAAATGATTCACTTTACCTTCAGTTAATTCAAATTATAACTATCTGCTTAAATTACTTTATATTCATTTGATTAAATCGATTATTTCTATTTATAAATTTAAAAATTTGATATAAATCGTAAATGCGAATACGTCATTGTTTAGACTATGTAGTTGTTAACTTTTTATTAAGATTTTTAAATGTTTGTAATCTTATTGTAATAAAAATACATAGTTCAATTTATAAATATATAGTATTATGTCTTAAATATCAAGTAAAAGCACGCTATACAGGTAAATTGTCAACATAAAAGTGCTATTAAAATTTTAAATAATTGAGTTCTTTTACATATATAATGATTCATTATAAACTCAGTATTTCTTATGTTCATCAGTCTCCAGGACGATTCAATTTAAGTTCCAAATCTGATGTACGTGCACAAGACTACTTCTTTTTTATTTATGGGAAAACAATTCCATAGTTATACGTCACTTTAACATTTCTAATTGCATACGATGTTCAATACCATGGAACAATTGATTTAACCAATTGCTATACTTTATTAAGTTTTTTTCTGCAGTTTCGATATCTATAAATTGAAATTTCAATTTTGAGCCTTGTGGTTTTTGTGCTAATTTTGTTAGATGATAGCTTGCGATTGTACCTATTTGAGGATAACTCCCTAATGTATAATGATCGTTTAATAATACAATCGGTGTGCCATCTCTCTTAACTTGAATGGTTCCTCTTTTTACTGATTGATGAGCCGGCATATCATCATAGTATGCTTTGATTTGGGGTCCATCAAGCACCATACCTACTCTATTTGTTTTACTAGACACACTATATTCAGCCGTTGTAAAACGACGCGTCGCCTCTTTTTTAAAATCTTCCGTTCCCTTATTTCTAATCACATGAAAAACATCTGAAACATAATTAAAAGACAATGCGTAACCATCAATTCCCCAATCAGTTGTACGTTTGTCAGATAAGTTTTCAAATAGCTTAAGATGTCGTTGAGAATAATGGTGTTTTAATTCTATTTCATCACCTTTTTTAAGCTTTCTTCCCTTAAAACCACCAATCTCCACATTAAAATCTGTAGATGCTGAATGAAGCCATTTTTCTAGTTTAAAACCGCCACCAACTGCTAGATAAACGCGTGATGTACGACTGGTTTCATTAAATTTCAATGTCTCACCTTCATTGATGAGATATAATTTATTAGGATAAATTTTCATATGTTCAGTTTCAGCTTTAAAATTACCACCTGTTAAAGCTATTAGTGCCGGCTCAGTGAAGCGAATTGTTGCCATTTTTTGAGTCATTTCAAGTGTTGCTTCATTCTTGTCATTTGCAACCAGACGGTTGGCTATTTCATGTGCTAATTCATCTAGTGCACCACTAGGGATGACACCTTCATGTTCATATCCCTTTCTGCCAAAATCTTGAAAGCTACTAAATAGACCACTATTTTCAATTATGATTGACATGTTTTATAATCTCCTAGTTCTATTTCATTGATATCTTTAGACTCAAATGTGACATTGTCTCCTAGCTTTAATAATGTAAAGTTTTGTTGCTCAGGAAAGAAAAGTTGAACTGGTGTATATCCTATAACTAACCAATCATTATATGTATCAGTAGTCACTATTCCACATTTTTTCCCTTCAATAATAACTGATCCACAAGGGATGAATTTTTTCTTTTTACTTGTGTGGTTCACATGTAATTTTTTATTCATTCCGGTAAGATACGGAAATCCTGGTGAATACCCCATCATTGATACAAAATATTTTTCTTGAGTGTGTAGTTTTACAAAATCCTCTAATTTGAGTTTAAGATGTTTTAACAAATGTTGTAAATCAGGCCCAAATTCTCCGCCATATATAACTGGAATATTAACAGATTGTTGTTTTTGAATATATCTCGCTTGAAGTTGTTGCCGATGATGTCTAATTTCTAATTTTATAGAATCAATTAAAGCTTTCATATATAAAAATGGTGACTGAATATGGTGATGTTTAATCATATCTCTTGCGTCATAGCAAATCATTAGGTCAGATTCTGTAGCTACAATTTCAGTAATAAATGGATATGATTTATCAATTAAATATGCTCTCAATGAAAGTAAATCCTCTGTCAGTCTTTGAGATACATTTTTCTCTATTGAAACAACAATGGCTTGGTCGCCTTGACTATATATTTTCATAATATCACCTCGTCAAAATTAATGATGATAAAACACATTCATCAATTTAATAATATGTGGCATTATAGATTGCATAAGCAAATAAACCAACACAAACGCACAAAATGTAGTTATAGTAGCTATTAACTTAGCAATAAGCACTTGATTGTTTTTAATGGCTTGGTTTGACATCTTTTTACCTAATACAGTAAGAAGTATTAATATAGCTAACCATAATAATGTCATAGGCTACCTCATTATTTTTTATCATTAAAATTCTTTTTCATAAATATATTATACATATACTTTAACACCGACAACCTCTCTTAAGCTATTGATTAAATAGACGTTGATTTGACTCGATTTGATTTTTTCTTTAAATTCTTCGATATAAAAATCTTTTTCTATAACTTCCCCTTGATCAATAAGAGATTGTCTCATACAGCCGGGGAGCATGTCTTCTTTATATGTTGGTGTATACAATTTATCTCTTTCTTGTATCATTACGTTGCCAATGTCAAACTCTAAAATTTTACCTTCTTCATCATAGATCAGTATTAAATCTGTGAAATGATTATGTGTTAAATAATCACGTTCTGTTGTTTTATTAGTTATGATTACTTTATCAATATTCTTTTTTTGTTGAACTAGTCGTGCGGTAAAAAAAGGTTTATCGGGTATCGGAAATAACTCATAGTTGAGTTCCCCTTCTTTGTTTAACGTCACCTTCAAACGATATACGCCTTTTGAATGCAAGGTTTTTATATTATGAATAAACTGCTTCCATAATAGATGATCAAATTGAAATCCTAGATGCTCACTAGAAGTTGAAATACGTTGATAATGGTATTCAAGCCGAGGAATGAATCCCCTATCCAATTTCATTGTTTCAAATAAATGCATATTATAACCGCTCCAAAATTTTAGTTTTATCGTGAAATTCTTGAACTTCATTTTCAGGTATTGAATCAATTGTTATACCAGCACCCACCCCATAAACCGCTTCTTCATGATTATACTCAATTGTCCGTATAGGTATATTAAATATCATCCTTTGGTTTGGAAGTAATAAGCCAATTGTTCCACAGTAAATGGATCTTGGCATGTCTTCCAACTGAGCTATATATTGCATTGTATTTATTTTTGGTGCACCTGTAATAGAACCACAAGGAAAGAGCGCTCGCATCATATCTATTAATTGAATGTCATCTTGTAATTGGCCACAAACTGTACTGGTCATTTGGAAAACTGTGTCATATTTCTCAATCGAAAACAGTTCAGGTACATCTATAGTTCCACTTTGAGCAATTCTTGTAATATCGTTACGTAATAAGTCTACAATCATCACATTCTCTGCCATATCTTTAGAGGAAGTTTTTAAATTATTATAATATAGCTCATCTTCTTTAACATTTTTCCCTCTAGGCATGGTTCCTTTCATCGGCTTGCTAACAATCATATTTGATTTACCTTTATAGTCACCTTTTTGAAAGAAAAGTTCAGGCGATATTGATGCTACTTTTATATCAGGTGTGTCCATTAAAACGGTATAATTACCATTTTGTGACATAGTAAGTTGATGATATAAGTGACTTATAGGACAGAAAATTTCTGCTTTTAAGCGCGTTGTGTAATTCACCTGATACGTTGCCCCTTCGATGATGGCTTTATGAATCGATTTGACCTTGTTAATCATCGCTTTATCACTTTCACAAAAATAAAATCCTTCAGTTTTTATATGATTTTTAGTAGACATTACTTTTTTTATATTTTTTATCGAATTGACCGATTTAAATGAATAAGCTGCAGCAAAAATATGGGATTGTTCCACGATATTGACCACCATTTCCTTATTAAAAAAAGGTGCTGCTTCATAAGTAACATAAAGTGCAACATAACTTCCGTTACGTTGTTCTTGTTCTGCAAAGTGAATGACATCCCCTACTTCATCAAGACGATATGCAATTTTAGAATCTTGAACGTTATCCATTTCTAATTGATAGTCTTCATAGTCCTTTTCATTCTCATAATAGCGATACTTAAATTCAATGTGCATATTTAACCCCTACCTCGGTTAAGAATAAATTTAATTGTTCGTGACCATATTCACTTAGTATTGATTCGGGATGATACTGTAAACCATAAATAGGATACTTACGATGCGCAACAGCCATGATAACATTCTCGTTGTTCAGCGCTGTGACTTTTAATGCGCTAGATATTGTAGAAGGGTCAGCCATAAGTGAATGGTATCGCATTACGTTAAAATACAATGGTAGCCCTTTAAAAATACCCTCATTGCTATGGCTTATCTTGGTAATATGTCCATGAACAGGTTTATCATTATGGATAATGTTTCCTCCAAAGTATTCAATGATTAATTGAAAACCTAAACAGACACCCAAAATGGGAACGTGACGATGAAATATTTCTAATACTGATGATAGTATTGGATAATCACTTGGTTTCCCAGGTCCAGGTGAAATGACAATCGCTCTCGGATTTAATGCATCGAGATGCTGTATCATCAAATCATTTACAGAAATGATTTTCACTTCTTCAGTAGTTTGTACCTTAATATAATCTATTAAGTTATATGTAAAAGAATCTTGATTATCTATCATTAAAATCATATTCATACCTCAATTATCGATAAAGATTGTTAATTATTATAGTTCTTACCCTCTATTATCACAGAACATGACTTGATTTTATATAGCATTTCGTTTATTCTATGTTCCGTACAAAATAATAACAGAGGTTCCTAGCCGAAACCCTCTATAAAAAACTAGACATGAAAATTTCAACAATGAATTTCTTCATATTATAACGTTAAGACTATATATGTCTTTAATATTTCTGTCTATCTTTTTTATAGAGATAGACTTTTTTTATGCAAAATTATCACAATGATGAGGAGTCATATCAATGTCGCAAAATGACTTAAATAAAGAAAAAGCACTTGTCGTATTTAGTGGTGGTCAAGATAGTACGACATGTTTATTTTACGCTAAAAAACATTTTAAAGAAGTTGAACTCGTTACATTTAATTATGGACAACGACATGATACAGAAATTGAAGTTGCAAAAAAAATTGCAAAAGAACAAAATTTAAAACATCATATTTTAGACATGTCATTACTATCTCAACTTACTCCCAATGCACTTACACAACATGAGTTAAAAATTGAAGATAATGATGATGGTATTCCTAATACTTTCGTACCAGCTAGAAATCTATTGTTTTTATCTTTTGCTGGCGCGTTGGCCTATCAAATTCATGCTAAACATATTATTACTGGTGTTTGTGAAACAGATTTTTCAGGTTATCCAGATTGTAGAGATAGCTTTATCAAATCTATGAATGTAACTTTAAGTCTTTCAATGGATAAAGACTTTGTCATTTACACGCCATTAATGTGGTTAGACAAAGCACAGACATGGGCACTGAGCGATAAGCTAGGTGTGTTAGATTATATTCGCCACAACACATTAACATGTTATAACGGTATCATTGGTGATGGCTGTGGTGAATGTCCAGCATGTCACTTAAGAGCTAGAGGTTTAAAACATTATCTTGAACATAAAGGAGAAGAATAAGAAAATGCAACAAATTTATCCAAGTGTCACTCACCCATATCAATTCGAACTTAACAAAGATTTTAACTTTTCTGCTGCACATTATATTCCCTTTGAAGAAGCAGGAAAATGTATTCGTACACATGGTCATACATATTACGTCAACTTAACAATTGTTGGCAATACACTAGATAAATGTGGATTTTTAGTTAATTTTAGAGATTTAAAAAAGCTAGTTCACGAACAATTTGACCATTATTTGCTTAATGACTTGCCTGCTTTTAAGGATAAAAGTCCCTCAACAGAAATTGTCGCACAAACGATTTACCACATTGTTCAAAAAGAGTTAAATCAAAGAGAGAATCAACCGAAATGTGTTCAAGTTTATCTTAGAGAAACACCTTCAAGTTACGTAGTTTATAGACCAAAGGAAGATCAAATGTAAATGGCTAAAATACCCGTTTTAGAAATTTTCGGACCAACAATTCAAGGTGAAGGTCGTGTAATAGGAAGAAAAACAATGTTTGTGCGAACAGCTGGTTGTGATTATAGATGTAGCTGGTGTGATTCTGCATTTACTTGGGACGGTAGTGCTAAAGAAGATATCAAATTAATGACTGCTGAAGAAATTTATGAAGCGTTACTTGAAATAGGTGGTCATCGATTTAATCACGTGACTATATCTGGAGGTAACCCTGCTTTAATCAAAGGTATACAGGAATTAGTAGATTTATTTGAAGAGAAACATATTTATACAGCTTTAGAGACACAAGGTAGTCGTTTCCAATCATGGATGACACAAATTGACGATTTAACGATTAGTCCAAAACCCCCTAGTTCGGGAATGAAAACTAATCTAGAAGTATTAGATTCTGTTATAAATCAATGTACATTTCATTCACTTAATTTGAAAGTGGTGATTTTTGACGATGCAGACTATGATTTTGCAAAATTAATTCATCATCGTTATCCTAACATCCCATTCTATCTACAAGTAGGCAATCCTTATCTTGATGATAACGTTGACCAACATACAGATAAATTACTTGAAAGATATGAGAAATTAGTGGATCGTGTAATGCAAAGTAGTGATATGAATCATGTCTATGTACTACCACAATTACATACATTATTATGGAGTAATAAAAAAGGCGTCTAATATTGAAAATACGTTAAATATTTCTGAGTGTTATGAAATGATTAAGTTAATGTTAATTGGTATAATGAAGAGATGAAGAATTACGAATAGGAGTTCAACATGATTATATATATATTAATTAACATCGCCATCGTCTTGCTAATTCTTGGCATCGATTTATACCGACATCGTTTCAGACAGCTTAAGTTTAGCTCCATATTATTATCTATTTTAATCAATAGCGTGATTGATATTTTTGCGATTAATCAATTCAATTTTATTACGATGTTTACCGTCACACTCTTTATGATATGGACACTTTTACAAATATATTTAAATTTCAAGCTATATCCTTTTGTAATTTCTGACCAAAAGTTTATTGCTATAATACTAGCTATTGTTATAAGCTTATTGCAATTTATTACTGATAAATCGAGCACACAATCGGTGTATATGTCCATCCCATATTTATCACCCACGATATTTATAATAGGTGCGATTTTACTTTTTGTAGGTACTTTCAAAATAGACGAAGTTGAACGTCTTTCACTATTTCGTAAAATTAAAAGACCAATGACAACAGGTACAATTATTATTATCCTATCTCTCATATCAACGATGATTTTAACGCCCTTTTGGTATGTCTTTTTAATCATTTATAGCTTACTCATTGGTTTTATATTATGGCAAGGTGTTTTTTTCATAAAAAATAAAAAATAATTATCGTTGTTACAGTTAAAATAATCCTTTCACATTAAAATACGATACATCATCCAAACTTTACATTGATTTATAAGATAGAGGCTGGGACATAATTCCTAGCAAAATAGCCAGTAAATGAGTTTTTTATAAATTCATTTACTGGCTTCTTTATTTACAATACTTCGTATTGTTGGCTCGCTTTCTTAGGGGACAGCTTCAGCCTTTAGTCTTCAGCTTGTCCTGTTTCCTCAAGAGTCTCGCCAAAATACTTTGTATTTATATGTAATTTTACATTGAAATACTCTAAAAAATAAGGCACTTTCGTATAATTTAATAAACATCACTAAACTAAATTAACGAGGCGCCTTATGTATAAAGATTATAACATGGATCAACTTATTCTACCAATGGAAACTTCAGTTCTTATCCCCACAAATGATATTGTAGAAATTCCCAAGACTGAATTCAGACATCATCGAGGTGCAACATCATATTATCCAAAAATGATGTTAAAAGTAGTTCTATATGTTTACACACAATCTGTATTTTCTGGTATAAAAATTGATGTGGAGCTTTTTTTGGATTTATGAAGCTTATTTTGGGTTCCACTTGTATGTCCGTTCGAAAGAGAACTAGGATTTGTGCTAATGACACTTAATATAATAAAAGTAACAGCTCAACGAGCTGAGAATACTCAAAAAAGTTATAGAAAAGACAATTTCTATATTATTTCAATAGAAATTGTCTTTATTTACTTATCCTAGAACTTTATGTCGCAGCCTCTTTTATTTGTAGACAATATATAAAGTGAAACATCTTTTGAGCTTAGGTCATAAATGATTGGATTAGGCATATTTTTTAGACAGTCTAATACAGAATTGAGAATATCTTTATAGCAATTTCCAATTTAAACACTTGATTCAATAAGAAAATGTCACTGAGAAATTTCACTTGTTATATAAGTTGTGTCGAACTCATATTAGGATAAAGAATTCAAAATGAATACCCTCGTCCTCCAACTGTTAATTCATATTAATTTTCAATATTGACACCTTTTCTTCATTTTATCTCTTTTATTTATTTCATTTTTTATTTATCAAGCCTATTACATTCTAATAAAACTCTTTCATTTTTATAATTATAAATAAAAATCATTTTGATTTAATTCTTTTTTAAATGTAGTTAAGAAACAGTTAATGGTTATGTTCACGTATTCCGATTAAACTATTCTTAAATAAAAACAGAAAAGAGGAATACATTATGAATACAAAATATTTATTAGCAGTCGGAGCAATTGTTACATCACTTACGTTAGGCGCATGTGGAAATTCTAACTCAGAAAGTGATCACGCTAATCACAAAGATAAACAACAAGAAGAAAGTAATGTAAAAACAGACACAACGAAAAAATTATCTGGTAATTTTGAATCTAAAAACGGAGAAAAAGTAGAAGGTAAAGCTAAAATTGAAAATGGCAAACTTATGTTAGAGAATTACAAATCTTCAAAAGGTCCAGACCTGTATGTTTACCTAACTAAAAACGGAGATATTAAATCCGGTAAAAAGATTTCAACAGTAGACTACAATAAATCCAAACAAACTTTTGATTTAAAAAATGTAGATTTAGAAAAATACAATGAAGTAACAATTTATTGCGAAAAAGCACATGTCATTTTTGGTGGCGCTAAATTAAAATAATTTAGCTATTAAATGTAGACGTTTTTAACTATAGAAAGAGAGTGTTAATCATGAAGAAAATAAGTTTATTTATAATATTTTTAATTCGTGTAATTTCAGGCATTGTTATTTTCAGACAAGGATGGGAGAAATTTACAGGTGATTTTACATTAAACGGGCTAGTTCCGGTAATTAGAGATAACACAGATTCTCCACAATGGTATAAATGGTTTTTTGAACATATTGTTGCACACACAACAGGATTATTTAATATAATCGTGCCTTTAGGGGAAATGGCCATTGGTTTAGGTTTAATTTTAGGTATATTTGCATACGCCGCAAGTTTCTTTGGAGCCTTCGTTATGATAAATTATATTTTAGCAGATATGATTTTTACGTACCCTCTACAATTAGCTTTCTTTATTATTTTACTCATGAGTCACTCTTTATTGGCTAAGGTATCACTTAAAGAAATCATCGCTTATTTTAGAGACCGTAATAACAGAGGTGAAGATAAGCATGACCCACTTACTAATCGTGGATGATGAAAAAGATATTGTAGACATTTGTCAAACGTATTTCGAATATGAAGGATATCAAGTTACGACAACAACATGTGGTAAAGAAGCACTAAAATTATTATCTTCAGATATTGATATTATGATTTTAGATATTATGATGCCTGAAGTTAACGGATACGATATTGTCAAAAAAATGAAAGATATGCAACTTGATATACCTTTCATATATCTAACAGCAAAAACTCAAGAACATGACACGATATACGCACTGACATTAGGTGCTGATGACTATATTAAAAAACCCTTTAGCCCAAGAGAACTAGTATTACGTACTAATAACCTTCTTGCCAGAATGAGTAAGTCAAATCATTCTAATAAAATTGAACAATTAGAATTTGATGGTTTAGTTTTAAAAAATTTAAGCAAGACGCTTACCATTAACAACATAGAGATACCTATGCGCATTAAAGAATTTGAATTGCTTTGGTATCTTGCTTCTAGAGAAGGTGAAGTTATTTCTAAATCCGAACTTCTAGAAAAAGTATGGGGGTATGACTACTACGAAGATGCTAACACTGTCAATGTCCACATACATAGAATTCGCGAGAAATTAGAAAAACATGATTTTTTACCCTACACTATTACAACTGTATGGGGACTTGGTTATAAGTTTGAAAGGAGCCGATAGCTATTTTTTCAATAAGAAGTCAAATCATTATCGGTGTCATTTCAAGTGTTATTTTAACAACAATTATACTGGTTATTGCATATAAGCTCATGTGGTTTAATGGTCACATGACACTCACTTTAGCCATCACTACTATGATAACAAGCTGTTTAACACTTTCGATTTGTAGTATTTTTATTAATCCTTTAATTCAGAAGATTAAGCAATTCAACATTAAGACTAAGCAATTTATAAATCACGAAAAATTCATCGATGATGAAACATTCCAGTCTCCAAGAGAAATTAAAGAGTTGAATGATTCATTTAATAAAATGGCGTATGAAATCAATAATCAAATGAATATGATAAAAAACGAGCAACAAGAAAAAACTGAAATTATACAAAACCTTGCACATGATTTAAAAACACCTTTAGCTGGTATTCGATCATATTCTGAAGGTCTGCGAGATGGCGTCATTAGTAATCCTCAAGAAGTTCATGAAGCATATGAAACATTAATCAAACAAGCAAATCGTTTATCAATTTTATTTGATGACATTACACATGTGATTAATTTAAATACTGGACGTTCTTATCCTTTAGAATTAATACAGCTCGATCAATTACTTGTTAATATATTACAACCATACGAACAACACATAAAACAAGAAAATCGTACGCTTGAAGTTAATTTCTGCACAGATATTGATGCATTCTACCAGTATCGACCTCCAATCGAACGTATTTTGACTAATTTACTAGATAATGCATTAAAATTTTCTAATTCTGTTAGCCGTATTGATATTATTATTTCTGAGTGTAAAGAAAACGACGCCATTAGTATTGCAATAAAAGATGAGGGGATAGGTATCGTTCCAGAACTTCAATCACGTATCTTTGAAAGAACTTTTAGAGTTGAAGATTCTCGAAATACTAAGACTGGTGGTTCGGGGTTAGGGTTATACATTGCTAATGAGTTAGCACAACAAATTGACGCCTCTATCACAGTCCAAAGTGATTTAGACATTGGAACCACGATGACACTTACCTTAAAAAAATTTCAATTTAAAAAGTAATTTGTACTGTATAAAAAACCGAATGTAGCTGGAATGAGTTTGAACATTCTAGCTACATTCGGTTTTCATTAATGTACACGCTCTTTAAAGCCTTCTTCTTGAGAATAATTTGATGCATACGTATCACTATATGTTTTAACTTTATAAAAAGAACTTAATTTATATAAATCATTACTACGCTTGTTATTTCTATTTTTATTCAGGTTTAAAGCATTATATCTCATGTCGAGATTCTCAGTCTGAATATTAGAATTTTCAACAATATACTTCGGTCTATGTTTAACTTCATAATAAATACGACCGATATATTCTCCTACTACGCCAATAGACATTAATTGAATACCACCCAACAATAATATAGCAGCAATCGTAGTAAAATAACCAGGTATATTTATACCATTAATCAAAATATTTATTAACAAATAAATTATATATAAAATACTGATAGAAAACGTGAACATACCTAGGTATATCATCATGCGTAAAGGCTTATTGTTAAAAGAGATGAGTCCATCTATACCATAGTTGAGTAACTTTCTAAAAGTCCACTTAGATTCTCCATCTTCTCGGGTCACATTTTCATATTGAAATACTTTTGTTTCATAACCTATCCATTCAAATAGACCTTTAGAGAAACGATTATATTCATCAAGGGTTGTTAAAGCTTGAACTGCACGTCGACTGAGTAATCTAAAATCACCAACGCCGTCTTCAAATTGGATATCCTCTACAAATGCATTAATTAACTTATAATAACATCGAGACAACGTTTTACGTACAAAATTCTCTCCCTGACGATTCCTCTTAGCAACCACTTGATCGTAACCTTCAATGTAACCCTCTATCATTTGTGGAATATATTCAGGCGGATGTTGTAAATCTCCATCAATCATAATCACCGCGTCGTGCATTGTGCTATGCTGATATCCAGCAATCATTGCAGCTTCTTTGCCAAAGTTTCGACTGAACGAAAGATATTTAACATGGTTATCATACGCAACAATATTCTTGATATGATGTATTGTCGTATCTTTAATACCATCGTTAATAAAGAGTAAATCGTATTCATAGTTTTTGATTAAACTATCTTTCTTCATTATTTCAGTTAATTTGTCATAAGTTTTCAAAACGACTTCGCCTTCATTATAACAAGGGACGATGACTCTGATTTTCATTAAATGACATCCTTTTCTCTGAACTATTTGCTATCATTTTATCAATTTCCTTGTCATACATTCTAGTTAAATAGTGTGTATTTACATAATCTTAACTTAAGCTTAATAGTTTTAAACATTTTCTTTTATGAGCATTATATTAATTTTTAGTAAAAAGAATTTAATTATCTTTTAAAAGTTAACGCTAACTGGTTAATTATATTTATTTCAAATCTCCAATACTGACATCATCAGGATCTTTTCCTTGTCTAGCATTTTTATTTAAACTATCTATTTCTGCAACATCTGTTAACTCAAGATTAAAATCAAAAATATCAAAATTTTCTTTAATACGTTGAGGTGTTTGTGATTTAGGAATGATAATACGATTATGTGCGAGATGCCAACGTAAGACAATTTGTGCAGGTGTTTTATCATAACGATGAGCAATATCTGTAATTACAGGATCATCAAGCAATCCTTTATTACGCATTAACGGCATCCATGCTGTTACTTTAATATCATGTTCATCACAAAAGTCTTGTACATCTTGTTGGTTAAAGTACGGATGCAACTCAATTTGATTCACCTGTGGTGTAATTTTAGTTTCTCTCATTAACTTTTCTAAATGATGTATCTTAAAGTTACATACACCAATGGCTTTTATTTTACCTTCTTCATATAAATGTTCTAAGGCTTTATATGATTCAATATACAATTGATCATTTTCGCAAGGCCAATGAATTAAAAATAAATCTAAATAGTCTAACCCTAAATTGTCCAATGATTTATTAAAGTACTCTATTGTTTGGTCATAACCTTGATAATCATTCCAAAGTTTAGATGTTATGAATAACTCGTCCCTTTTAATATTTGATTGTTTTAATGCACTACCTAACGCTTTTTCATTTCCATAAAAGTAAGCCGTATCAAATGCGCGATATCCTGCATCTAAAGCTGTACGAACAACCTCTTCCATCTGCTCATCCGCTATCTTATAAACTCCTAATCCAACTGCAGGCATTGGATAACCGTTATTTAAAATTTGAACATCATTTGTCATAGTACATTAACTCTCCTTATTTACATAGATATTATTCACTTATTATCATTTTAATACCTTTTTTATTTACTGATAAAACAAATTTGAGCTATTCATTCTGTTATTTTAATATAAAGTAATTTATTATTCCTTAAATGATGAGTATCTTTGTTAACTTCAACATTTTAACTATCCTTATATAAAACAAAAAGTGGGATAGAATTCACTTGGTATTCTATCCCACAACTTATCTTTTTAAGTATTAATCACGTTCGTCATCTTCTTGTTCTTCATCAACAGAAGGACGTCCACTATTAAATTCATAATTCAAATTGACCCAAATAATTTGATGATTGTCGATTTCTGTAATCGTCCAACGATCATATTCAGTATCAACGAAGTCATCTTTTTGCAAATTAGTATTTTGTGATTGTAACCAACCACCAATAGTATCAATATCCTCAGAATCTTCAAACTCTATGTCAAATTTTTCATTTAAATCATCAAGTAAAACACGACCATTAATTTGATAAGTATGATCATCAAGTTTAACTATATCGTTAACTTCATCATCATCAAATTCGTCTCTGATTTCACCAACAATTTCTTCTAAAATATCTTCCATTGTTAAAATACCTGCTGTCCCACCATATTCATCTATAATCAAACTAATATGTACATGCTCTCTTTGCATTCTTACAAGAGCATCACTTATTCTAGTTGTTTCTGAAATCATGGGTAATTCATGAATATAATTGGCGATTTTAATCGGTTTACCTGACGCATATTCTGTTAAAAACTCTTTAACATTTATAAATCCTTTTACATGGTCTTTATCACCATCTTCAGTGATTGGATATCTTGTAAACTGATGTTCTTTGATAGTATCTAATAATTCATCTACGTTAAATGGTTCGTTGAGCGTAACCATTTGTGTACGTGGCACCATAATATCTTTTGCATGACGTTCATCAAATGAAAAAATATTTTGCATATACGCAAGCTCGGTTTGGTTAATCTCTCCACCATTATAACTATTGTTTATAATAATTTTTATTTCTTCTTCTGACATTGCATCAGTTTGAGCATCTGGATCAAATCCAAACATTCTGACAATCACACGAGAAGAACCATTCATTAACCATATAAGTGGTTTCATAAAATTACCAAAATAAAATAGTGGTCTTGAATATAAAAGTGCAAGTTGTTCTGTATGTTGAATAGCAAATGATTTAGGTGCCAATTCGCCTAATACAACATGTAAATATGTCACAACAATGAATGAAACAACAAATGAAATCGTCGTTGTTAAAGGACTCGGTAAATGTAATAACTCGAATAGTGGGTGCATCATCTTTTCAAATGTTGGTTCACCTAACCAACCTAAGCCTAAAGACGTTACTGTGATACCTAATTGACAGGCAGATAAGTAATAGTCAAGATTGTCTATCATCTTTTTGACAATTTTTGCACTCTTATTACCCTCATCTACTAATTGTTCAATACGCGTTGATCTCACTTTTACTAATGCAAATTCTGACCCAACGAATACTGTTGTTAATGCAATCAAAAGAAAAAATATAACTAAACTAATTATGGTCGAAGTTTCCAATTAATTCCCTATTTCTAGGGATTCACCTCCATATATATTGTGTCACGCTTAGGTAACACGTATTTAAATCATCATGAATCAATAAGTGACAACTACATGCTAAGACCTTCCCATCGTGACACTCCCCGTAAAAAATGTGATTGGCTTCATTCTATCATAAATCTTTTGTTATATGTTAAACATATGCCAATGCTATATTGTAGACAAAATAATTTTTTTGTTCAACCAATGATAAATCATTTGAAAGCATGATATTTTCCATTTTTAATCGTCGTTTCAACATTACATGCATCATCTATGATAACAATATCTGCATCTTTCCCGATTTTAATACTACCTTTTACGTCATCTATGCCTAATGTCACCGCTTGATTTAAACTTGTTACTCTCCATAAATGCTCAATCGTGTCACCTGTAAATTGTATTAAGTTTTTAAGTCCTTCGTTCATTTTGAGTATACTTCCAGCTAAAGCCCCAGAAGACAGACGTGCTTCACTTCCCTTTACAATCACATCCTGACCACCTAAATCATAATGTCCTTCTGGCATTCCTTTAGCTCTCATCGCATCTGTAATTAAATAACAACTTTGATTCCCCTTAAGCCTATATGCAAGTGCGATGGATGCCGGATGTGAATGAATACCGTCCACAATCATTTCAGTATGCAATCCTTGATTTAACCAGGCTGCACCAAATACGCCCGGTTCTCGATGTTGAAAGCCGGTCGCTGCATTATACAAATGAGTGATATGTTTGGCACCATGACTTACAGCTGCATTCGCTTGATCAAACGTTGCCACCGTATGTCCGATTGAAAAAATGATATCATTTTTCATTGTCTTTAAAGTTTCTGTTGCTCCATCAACTTCAGGAGCGTACGTAATAATCTTAATTAGTCCATTCGCTACTTTCTGAAACGACTTTATTTTATCAACCGTAGGACGTTGTACGAATTGAGGGTGTTGTGCGCCTACTTTATGTTCTGAAATAAATGGACCTTCAAGATGTACTCCGACAATTTCGGCAGCATTTGTAACATCTTGTTGTTGAGTATATTTAGCAATAGTTTGAAGAGCCCGCTCAATGTTGACCGTTGACTGTGTCATTGTTGTTGCTAAAAAAGATGTTGTCCCCTCAGAAAGGAGTGATTCTGCTAAATGTTGTAAACCCTGTTCAGATGCATCCATGGCATCTTCACCATACCCCCCATGAATGTGAATATCTATAAACCCAGGCAGTATATGTCGTTTTTTTACATCAATAATGTCAATTGTATTATGAGACGATGACGGATGAAAAGGACACTTACCAACGTCCAAAATTTTCCCATCTTTAATATGAACATATCCATTGTTAATCATTTCATTTTCTGTATATACGATGCCATTCGTTAAAACATATTCTGACATGATTGAACCCTTCTTTTCTTTAAATTAATAGTAGTTGATTGAACTATTTTATTATATCTTTCTTTGTATTGAATATCACTTTTTCAATATTTTACTGGTTAACAGATGAATTTTACTATATATTCTTAATTTAATAACTGTATTTTTAATTTAAGATATTATTTTCATACACAATAACTATTTAATTATTAAACTTCTTATTCTTTATTACAACGATAACATTCAATCTAACTAATGCAACATAAATTTCTATTAAAAAAACGGCAATTCCCATTTATTTTGAAATGGAAATCACCGTTTAATTCAATTAATTTTCTAAATATTTAAAGCATTGTTATTACTAATTATATGATTACTATTCATCCATAGCTTGAGATGCTTGAATTTCATTGTCTGTTACTTTTGGTTTCAAGAAACCATAAAGTAAAGCTGAAACTAACGTACCTACAACTAAAGCAATAAGAGTTTGAAGTATATGGCTAAAATCAGTACCAACAATGACGAAAATTCCACCGTGAGGTGCTTTGATACTTGATCCTAAACCTAAAGCTATTGCTCCAGCCACACCTGAACCAACCATCATTGAAGGAATCACACGTAATGGATCGGCAGCTGCGAATGGGATGGCACCTTCAGTAATAAATGATAATCCCATAACATAGTTTGGTACAATTGAGCCTCTTTGCTCTTTAGTGAATTTTCTTCTAAAGATTAACATTGCTGTAGCGATAGCTAATGGAGGAATCATACCACCAATCATCGCTGCAGTAATAGGAGCTGCATTACCTTCAGTTAGTGCAGCAGTAGCAAATACATAAGCTGCTTTATTAAATGGACCGCCCATGTCAATTGCCATCATAGCTCCAATCACAAGACCAAGTAACATAATATTAGAGCCTGACAAACTATTTAAACCATTTAATAACAAATGATTTAACCAAGCTGCTGGCGGATTAAAGACATACACCATTAATAATCCAGTAATTGAAACAGAAAGCAATGGATAGATTAAAGTAGGTTTCAAGCCTTCAATTGCTTGTGGCAATTTACGTGTAATATATTTAATTCCTTGAGTTAAATAACCTGCTAAGAAACCTGCAATAATTCCACCAATAAATCCAGAACCTCCAGAAATAGCTAACATACCACCAACTAAACCAGCTGCAAAACCTGGTTTATCTGCAATACTACGTGCAATGAAACCAGCTAAAATCGGAATAATTAAAGCAAAGGCACTATTTTTACCGATATTCCATAATTGTTCAGCAAATGCATTATATTCTGAACTATCAGGTTTAAATGAGTTTGCGCCGAATAAGAATACAATTGCCATTAAGATACCACCCGAAATAACAAGTGGTAACATATTAGAAACACCATTCATTAAGTGTTTATAGAATGCTTTTCCTGGACTTAACTTTTCTTCATTATCGTCATGTTTTTTCGATCCACCTTGCGCTACGAATGGTTTACGATTTGTATCTAATGCTGTATTAATTAGTTCTTCGGGGCGTTTAATACCATCAGCAACAGGAACCTCAACCACATTTTTTCCATCAAAACGATCAGTTTCTACATGGACATCTGCTGCAACAATTATTCCAGTTGCACGTTCTATGTCTTGTTCAGTTAAATGATTTTTAATACCACTAGAACCATTTGTTTCAACTTTAATTTTGATGTTCATCTTCTCAGCTTGCTTTTTCAAAGCATCACGTGCCATATATGTGTGGGCTATACCAGTTGGGCATGCTGTAACTGCTAAAACATAAGGCTCATTATTATCTTGATTTGAGTTGTCAGTTGAAACAGTTGAATTTTCATTCGCTTCTGCTTCTTCTTCTTTTGTTGCTTCATCATCCGCTTCATCGATAATGTTTAACACTTCTTCAGGAGATTCAGCATGAATTAATTTTTCACGTATTTTCTCATCCATTAATATTCCGGAAAGTTTCGCAAGTGCATCTAAGTGCGTTTGTGCTCCACCTTCAGGCGCTGCAATCATAAAGAATAAGTGTGCAGGTTGCATGTCTAAACTCTGATAATCCACACCTTCTTTAGATTTACCGAATGCAATTGCAGGTGTTTTAACTGCTGCAACTTTAGCATGTGGTATAGCAATACCTTCACCAATCCCTGTTGTACTCTGAGATTCACGATTATGAATTGCCTCTTTAAACGATACAGGGTCACTTAACTTACCTGCTTTATCCAATTGATTAACTAGCTCAGTAATCACCCCACTCTTATCAGAAGCATCTAAATCCATCGCTATTGTTTCTTTAGTTAACAGTTCAGTAATTCTCATCTTTTTCACTCCCCATCAAGTACAGAAATTGTCACTTGAGATTTAATATTTTCTATAGCATCTCTTGTCGCTAAATCTTCTGAAAAAGCAGTCGCTGTTCCTGAAGCTACGGCCTGTTGAAAAGCTTCATCTACATTAAGACCCATGGACAACCCTGCTACCATACCTGCCACTGTACTATCACCAGATCCTACTGTATTAACTACATGTCCTTGTGGATTCACAGCTTTAATACTTTGATGTTGATCAACATATATCGCACCATCGCCACCAAGTGAAATGATGACTGATTGTGCCCCTTTTTTTAAAATTTCTTTACCATATTTTATAACATCTTCATCACTCTTGACTGTAGTGTTAAACATTACTTCTAATTCATCTTTGTTTGGTTTAATAAATAATGGTCGATATGGTAATACTGTTTCAACAAGATCTTTTTCTGCATCAACAACTAGTTGCGCACCAGTTTTTTCAGTGATTTGTGCGATTTGTGCATAAGCATCACTTGGAATACTGTTCGGTACACTTCCAGCTACAATAACAATATCGTCTTTTGTAGTGCGACGTATTTGTGATAAAAGTTGTTCAAATTGCGCGTGTGTCACTTTAGGTCCGGGTGCATTGATTTCTGTTTCTTGACCTGATTTTAGTTTCACATTAATACGCGTATCCTCATCTACTTGAACAAAATCTGATTGAATATTACTGTCCTCAAGTGTTTGAGTAATAAAATCCCCAGGGAAACCTCCTGAAAATCCTAAAGCTGTAGAATCAACATCTAAAGTTTTAAGTACTCTTGATACATTGATCCCCTTACCTCCAGCAAATTTATACGTTGCTTTTGCCCGATTTAATCCTGCTATTTCAAATCCATCAGTAAAAATGATGTAATCGATTGAAGGATTGAAAGTAACTGTATATATCATGATTTCCCTCCTATAAAATTAAATTCATTCATGTAAGCTTCAGTCATCTTGCTTTGCATTGCCTTTTGCGAAGTTATGATGCTAAGCCCATCTAAAATTGGAACTCTTGCAAAATAAATTTGATTAAACTTTGATTGATCGACAAGCACATATTTATGATTTGATAGTTTCATAGCTGTTTCTTTAATCAAAGCTTCTTGTTCATCAGGGGTTGTTAATCCATATTTTAAATCAATACCGTTCATTCCTATAAAAGCGCGATCAAAACAATAACGTCTTAATGTTTCTAACGCGTTAGCACCAACTGTAGCCATTGTCGTAGGTTTAACTTGGCCACCAACCATTAAAGTTTTAATACCGTGCTTTAATAGTTCTTCAACATGTGTCATTCCGTTTGTTACAACAGTAATATCCTTTGCCTCAATATATTGAATTAACTCAAAAGTTGAGGAACCCGCATCTAGAAATATACATTCATGATCTTGTATATCACATGCAGCACGTTTAGCGATTTCTTGTTTTTCACGTAAATTCTGAGTTCTTTTTTCAGATAACTTAGGTTCCTTAACTCGATTTTGATGAATTGTAGCGCCACCATGTACACGTTGTAATTTACCCATATTTTGCAACTTAGATAAATCTCTTCGTATAGTTGATGCACTACATCCTGTTCTATCAACTAAATCTTGAAGTGTTAAAAAGTCCTTTTGAGTTAATTCTTGTAAAATTAAATTCTGTCGTTTTTCTGATATCACTGCTATACCTCCCCTAACTCACTTATATTGTAATGGCTACGCTTACATATTTCAATCAAAATCTTCCATTTTCAATCAAAAACAATCATTTTGTGACAAAAATAAAAACACCTTTCAGATTAGGTGTTTAAAATGGATTACATCATCACAATTTAAGTCGTACATTTTAATTTTCAGAGATCATTTTCTAAGTATTAAACAATGTCTTTACAAATTTATTCAAATAATGTTGAAACATTAAATGTCTATACACGATTAATTCTGTGTAATAGATTCTACTTGAGCCTTTGTCATGTCAATTAAATCATTCACATGAATGATAATTTGCATTCCTCTTTGACCTCCGCTAATATAAACTTTCTCTAAATTTCTAGCGGAAGCATCAATCGTCGTTTTAAAGGAATGTTTCATACCGATAGGTGAACATCCTCCTCTAACATACCCTGTTACTTGTTTTAATTGATCGAGAGGCATTAAATTCAATTTCTTTTCATTAACAACATGAGCCGCCTTCTTCATATCTAACGTTTCATTAACTGGAATGACAAAAACATAGTGTTCATGATTAGAATTCTCTAATACAAGTGTTTTAAAGACTTCTTCTATTTTAGCACCTACGAGTTGTGCAATCTCCTCTCCATGTTGATGCTTGTCAGTAACTTCGTAAGTATTCATTTGATAATTAATTTTAGCTCTATCTAAAATCCGCATTGCATTTGTTTTTTTAGTTTTAGACATATACTCACCCTTTATAACAATCATTCACATCTTATTTTAACATGAAAACTTTATTTCATTTACACTAACACTATTAAAAAACACCCTTTCTTATATAGTAGAAAGCGTGTTAATTAATGTTTGATGCATGTACAGTCCCACTTTTATTGACTTTAACCTTAGTTTGATGAAGTTTATTTTCACTAGAAAATACATATTCTGAATGAAGCGACTCGTTGAAGGTACGCTCTATATTATATTTTTTACTTAAATGATTCTCAGCGTAATTCAAAGCAATTACTTTACATTCCTGTGGGTTGAAATCATAAGATGTTTGCGTTCTTACACTTTGTTGATTTGCTTTATTAACATTCTTTTGATGATCAAAGTTTTTTTCTGAAGCTTCAGCAACATGATTCATATTTAAGTTAGGGAATATATTGTTATGAGAAACTGTTTTTACTTTAGTAAAAGTGCAAATTGTTTTATGGACTTTCGCTAATGCATTTTGGTTTGTAGCTAAAAATAATAAAAGTACTAAACAAATTGACAAAATAACTGCAACAGAACTTAAAAATAAGTTTTTCAATTTCATCTCCTTACCCACATTTCTCTTAAGATTTATTCTATCTTAACACAACAACTTTTAATAAAAGATATGTAGATTACAATTTAAATAGATTGTAATATTTGTAACAATAACATTAATGTAGTTGTTATTTTTGTTACATAAACCACTAATAATTCATAATCTTTTAAAACTTATATTTAAGGTAAGATCAACTTTGCATTACAAGTTATAAAACAAAAGAAGTGGGGCACAGATTCCGTCTTGAACACTGTGTCCCACCTCGTCCGCCCAAACTTGCCTTGTCCGTAGAATTTCTCGGTGAAATTCTTTTTGTTGGGGCCCCGAACCCCAACTTGCTCTGTCCGTAGAATTTCTCGGTGAAATTCTTTTTGTTGGGGCCCCACATTTCATATTGAGTATTAATTTGCTTCTTTACGACGTGACTTAAGTCCTTTTTCAATAAAAATAATGATAATTCCACTTAATGAAACCGCAATAGCCATATATAAAGGAAACTCTAAATTAACATCGAATAATGCACCAGCTACAAGAGGACCTATAAAGTTACCCATACTGGTAAAAGTTGAATTCAATCCACCTGCAAAACCTTGCCGTTTACCTGCTATATTCGAGAAGTAATTGGTTAAAGCCGGTCTAATCATATCAAAACCTATAAAAACAACAAAGCTAATCATCATAATCGTCCAATAACCGTTTGCAAGCACTAACATAACGAGAACAATAGCTGAATATAGTAATGACCATGCAATAAAATTAAGTTCACTCATATGTTTCATAAATTTATCAAAGAAGAATACCTGGAATAATGCGCCAAACACGCCTCCACCGATAATAGCTATCGAAATATCTTTAGGAGTATAATTTACTTTGTCAGCTGTATATAAAGAAAACAATGTTTCAAAAGCAGATAAACCAAATGCTAATACAAGTGTTAATATAACTGGCGTAATAAATACTTTCCAATTAATTTTAGTGAATAATTCTGGTTGATATTGGTGGAATCCATCTGTGGTTGCTTTGTGAGGATTATGAATTAATAAAACTGACATAATGAATGCAACAACACCTAATGTTCCAGCAACATAGAAAGGTAATCTATGTGAAATTTCAGCTAAAAACCCTCCAAATCCAGGTCCTAATATGAAACCTGAATTAATAATTGCCGACATATAACCAAAGTTTTTAGCTTTATCAGCTCCTGGAGAAATATCTGCAATCATACCTGTTACACCAGGCATGACCATGCCTGCACTAAAACCACCTAAAACACGTGAAATGATTAAAATGGTAAAACTTTGACCGGCTGCGAACATAAATTCAGAGACAGAAAAGAATACTAAACCGATACATATAATTAATTTTTTCCCCAATTTATCAGCTAGTGTCCCACCAAATGGTGAAATAATCATTTGTGATAATGCAAAGGCAGCAACTAGCATTCCTAAATCACTACCTTTTAATCCTAAATCCTTTAAATATACAGGAAGTACAGGAATAACTAACCCAATTCCTAAAAATATAAGAAATATATTAAAATAAAGAATAAATAATTGCTTTTTCATATGACACCCCCCTTTTTTCTAATATAGTAAGCATACCAATCATTTTGAATTTTATCGCAAGTTTATTTTTTAATTTTAATGTCCCGCATAAA
The DNA here is from genome assembly GCF_052976705.1 of Staphylococcus sp. MSU001. Classification (NCBI taxonomy): domain Bacteria; kingdom Bacillati; phylum Bacillota; class Bacilli; order Caryophanales; family Staphylococcaceae; genus Staphylococcus; species Staphylococcus sp. MSU001. The sequence continues at coordinate 30,290 of NZ_JBRIKK010000006.1, read as the reverse complement.
AACTTTACTTTACTAAAAGTTTCTACATTGTATAACAATTTAACGTGGCATGACAATCATTTTGAAAAACTTTAATATTTAAATTTCACTAAACTCTATTTTTTAGTTAAAAATTTAACATATAATTAAACGAAACTGTATCTTCCTAAACTTTCGACAAAATCTTAATCAAATTTACCAAAGTCTAATGAATGTATGGAGTAATTTTTCTTCGCTTTCTCATCTGTATAAACAGAAAGCACCTCAAATTGTTTGAAATGCCTCACTGTAAAAGTTATCATTAACTCTCGACTATCAAACTCTATAGAAAGTAGTGCGTGGTTATGCAATCTCGTTACTTTGCAAGAATATATTTCATTATCTTATTTGCTATATCTATGACTGAATCACATATTTTTAACTTTATGACATTAAATTTATTTTTAGCATACGTGCCTTTTGAACTTTGTCTACTTTTAAAATTATTCAAACCAGTCAAAGCTTTTGAATGGCCCTTATTTATTGTTTTCGGACTCATATTTCTATTATTAGTTCCAAATACATTTTATATGATTACCGATCTCATACACTTAAACCAATTTCAATTTAACTTTTTAGCTGGATTAAACATCACAGAATGGATTTATTTCACCTATCTAATACTTGGCGTACTCTTAGCAATATACCTCACAATTCTTATATTTTTAGAAATTGCACATTTTACGTCTTATGTATGGTTAAATCGACTATTGATAGTTATATTAATGTTCTTAAATGGATTAGGTATTTACATCGGTCGATTCTTAAGATTACATACTGTCTATTTATTAAATGCACCTTTAAAAATTGTGAAAGAGGTTTTTTTAATCATTGATGTTAAAGCGTTACTATTTGTCATTCTAATGGTGCTCATACAAGCAACAGTCATATTGTTTGTTAAAGGGGTGAGATTTTACCAATGATGATTGAAGTAATATTAATGGTATGTCTCATCATGATTCAACTCATGATAGGTCATTTATGGCATCAAATAGGATGGAGCTATACTAAAGCTATTTTATTAATGTGTTTACCGTTGGGGATAGGATTATATTTGATGCAATTATTTTATTATGAGACCCGTTATACAAATTGGGAAGTCCCTTTTAAAACTAAATTAAACCTTAAATATATGTATATTTTAACTTTGTTAGAATATATTTTAATCTATGTTTGTTTTTTTATGTAACTAGATAAAGATCTGAACGCACGTATACTGTTGTTCAGATCTTTTTTCTTTAATCTAATGCTTTGAATTCTGACATTACACTTTGTCTACTTTCTTTGTGATCAATCATTTGTTTAGGATAGTCTTTACCTATTTCAACACCTTGACCCTTTATTTGTTGCTCGAATTTATGGGTATCGTGTAAATACTTAGCATCTATCTGATTTAATTTTGGAATGTAAGTTTTAATATATCGAGCATTATTATCAAAACGCTCGCTTTGTCTTATAGGATTAAACATTCTAAAGTATGGTACAGCATCTGTTCCAGTAGAAGCCGACCATTGCCATCCGTGAACATTTGAAGCTGCATCATAATCTATTAATTTTTGTTTGAAAAATGACTCACCCCAAATCCAGTCAATAAACAAATCCTTAGTTAAAAATTGAGAAACTACCATTCTCATGCGATTATGCATAAATCCAGTTGTTTTAAGTTCCTCCATTGCTGCATCAATAATAGGAAAACCAGTATTCCCATCTTTCCACAATTTAAAATTCTCTTCATTATAAGACCATTTCAATTGTTGGTATTTTTCTTTAAAAGCAACATGAGCTGTTTCGGGATAATTGGTCATCAATACATAATAAAACTCTCTAAAAATCAATTCACGTATAAAAGCTTCGTAATTTTGTTCATTTTTATCATAATTTTGAAGTAAATCGTTGAAAACTTGTATAATATCTATCATTCCATAAGCTAAGTAAATACTTAGTTGGCTTGTTAATACTTCAGGCAAATATTCCCTGTTTTCTTTATAATTTTCGATATCTTGAGATAAAAATTCAGACCAACGATTTTGAACATCACGTTCACTTATGCCATATGAATGATAATCTTCTTTAATTTTATGTTGAGATTTCACTGCAACCTTTGTAATATCTTCTAAATGATAGTCATATTCATCTCTAATCATTAAGTAAGGACGCCATTTTCTATAAAAACTGGTAAATACTTTATATGGTTCACCTTGTTTATTATGTGTTTTGCAAGGTTTAAAATAATGGTTTGCCCTTAATGTTATTACTTGAATATCAGCTTGTTTAAACCGTTTTCTTTGATGTAAAATATCATATTCTTCGTGATGATAACTCATAATATCACCTGCAACAACAACCTTGTCTATAGTTTGTTTTTTACAAAAATCTATTAATTTATCATAAGACATCAAAAAGGGTTCTATATCATATCGTTGTAGTTCATACATAAACTTCTGTATGGACCCATAATAGTATTGTGCTTTCTTTTTTGCTTCTTCTTCAAACTCTTCAGTTGGAATAATAAAATAACATTGATTTATAGATTCTTTATTTCTATATATATAATCAAATAAGGGATTATTATTTATCCTAAAAACTCTATTTAATATGACACCTATAGCCATTAGAAATTACCACCTAACATTAATTTTTTGTTATACCCTAATACTAAATTCTATTTACATTCATATATTTTTATACGCTTCATTTCAACTATTAAGATTAACTTGCCACGAATTTATAAAATATGTCTCGTAAAGTTAAAATATTAAACTTTACGAGACATTTATAATTATCATTTAAATACCTAAATCTTTTACTTACACTAAACCAAGCCATTTCCAATACGTCAAACTAAATACGATAACTAAAATATAACCTACTATCGTTAAAGGTATACCTGTCTTTAAAAAATCCTTTACAGTAAAAGTCCCAGTACCATATGCAAGCATATTTTGTGGTGCACTAACAGGTAGCAGGAAACCAAAACTAATCACAAATTGTTGTATTAATACAAAACCAATAGCATGATCACCTAAATTTAGCGTTGAAGTCAAAGAAATAAACACAGGTATTAACGCAGAGGCTAAGCTCGTTGCACTTGCAAAACCTAAATGTATTAATATATTAAATAAGGTAATTAACGCAATAGTTGCTATGATTGGTAAATGTTTAAGCCCCATTAAACCAAATGTTTGATCGCTTAACCATTGAGCGGCTCCTGTTTTAAGTAATACATTACCAAGTGAGATTCCTACACCAAATACTATAATCGTTCCCCACGGAATCTTCTTTTCAACACCTTTCCAAGTAATAACACCAATCTTTGGCATCAGCATAATACCTAGAGCAACTAGTGTAATCGAAGCTGAATCAATCGGATGTAATACTTTCTCAGTCGACCAGAAGAATAATAAAAGCACTGAAATCACAATTAGTCGCCATTCTCTATGACTGACTGGTCCTAATTTATTAAGTTCCTTTTTAATTAACTCTTTGCCACCTTCAATTTTATCATGTTCAGGTGGCATAAACTTAATCATTATAAAATAAAGAGCTATAGACATAATGATTGACCACGGCGCAGCATATAAAAACCACTCTCCCCATGATACATCATGTCCTAAATTTTGGTTAATAAAATTGATGGCTACAATATTTTGTGCTGCAGCCGTTTTAATACCTATATTCCATATCGAAACTGCTTGTACAGCAGTAATAATTAATAATGAAGCAAGTCTACTATCCTTACTCACATTAAATGCAGCAATCATTCCCAGTAATATTGGGACAACTGCACCAGCACGCGCTGTAGCTGATGGTACAAAAAATGCTAGAACAATAGATACTAAAATAGCACCAATGACTATATTTCTAGTTTTATTTCCTACAATTGATAGCACAAGTAATGCAAGTCGTTTATGTAAATTGGTTTCCTGCATTGCTGCTGCTAAAAATAATGCTGCAGCTACAAGTGCTACGGCTGAGGTTGAAAAACCACTGAAAGCGTGACTAAGCGCGTTATTCGTTCCTAAAATATCGCTACCTTTTAGTATTATGTCGCCACTTTTAGGGTTTCCAAGTTTTTCGGATAAATCTTGAACTGGACTTAAACCTAGTAAAAGTATCATTAATGCTAAAATTAATGTTGCAGAAACTGGATAAGTAACTGCTTCTGTAACCCACATAACTACAGCGAAAGCTAGAATAGCTAATGCTGCTTTAGCCATTACAGGCAATCCTGATGGTGTGGGTAATAACAAGATAGTAATTAAAATAATAAAACTAATGATAATCCACACAGGTTTATAATTTTTTTTAGACTTTTTATCATGATATTTTTCAGTATGCGCTTGATATTGGTCACCTTTAGCCATTATCATCGTCTCCTTATTCTATGAATATATGTTCATTATATCAAGAAAGCGCTTTTATATTTCAACGATAAATACACTTCACACAATTTTCACAAAAATCTAACAATTCACGATGAAGGACTTCCTAGTTATTTATTTGAATTTTAATGAGTTTTTAACTTCACTCACAGCTTGCGCAGAGTGTTGTAGTTGTTGATACTCATCATTATTCATATCTACTTCTATAATCTTTTCTATTCCTTGATATCCTATTATAGTAGGAACACCAAAACAAATATCTGAGCATCCGTATTCTCCTTCTAGATAAGCAATACTTGGTAATAAACGTTTCCGATCATTAAAAATTGCATCTATGGTTTCATATATGGCAGTTGCTGGTGCATAATAAGCTGAGCCTTGACCTAATAATTCAACAATTTCTGCACCACCCTTACGTGTACGTTCAACAATTTGATCAATCTTTTCTTTAGAAATAAGATGCTTAACGGGAATCCCATTAATGTGTGTTGTATTTACCAAAGGTAACATCGTATCACCGTGTCCTCCTAACACAAACCCATTTACATCTTTGACAGACACGTTAAGTTCTTGAGCGATAAAAGTTCGATATCTTGCAGCGTCTAAAATTCCAGATTGACCAATAATACGTTCTTTAGGAAAACCTGATGCTTTAAATGCTGTATATGTCATAGCATCAACCGGATTAGTCAGTACAATAATTATTGACTGAGGTGCATACGTTGCAATTTGTAGTGCAGTTTCTCGTACTATTTGTTCATTAGTTTGAACTAAGTCTTCTCTTGTCATTCCTGATTTCCTAGGTATACCTGCAGTCATCACCACTACGTCTGAGTCTTTAATATCTTCTATATTTACTGAACCATGTATAGGTGTGTCAAACCCCCAAATGGGTCCGCTTTCTAAAATATCTAACGCCTTTCCTTTAGCCATCCCCTCTGATTGCTGGCGTTCAATCAACACAATTTCTGCTAATTCCTTTTGTGCAAGAATGAATGCTAGAGTCCCTCCTGTATGTCCCGCACCAATAATTGATATCTTTCTTCTATTGACCATAAGCAATGCCCCCTTGTTTAATTTTCTCTTTAAAAATCAAAAAGCTTTGCCAATTCATGTTAATTATAACATTGAAATGACAAAGCGCTTGAAGACTTATGTGAAATAAATATTTATATAATGATTGACTATCCAAAAATATCATGATTTAATCCAAAAACATAAAGCAGTACAAAAAATGCTATACCACTTAATATTGTTAGTATTAAGGTTAATATAAGTGTACGTTTAAAATGTCTTATGAAGGCTATAAAAAGCATTCCTAAATTGTAAGCAAAGAATAGACCAAATAAGACCATTGTAATTTTTACATCGGTATAAAAGATATTAAATAATAAAACAACAAAGGCAAAACCTAAATATGGAAAAGTGATTAGGTTTCTTTCAAATTTAATTTGTTTGTTACGATTATCTTCATTCATTTTTATCTTACTCTCCTTATTTATGAGAATTGCAACATATCGAGTTTATTTTTTAATCTGTTAACATCAAGTTGTTCACCAATCAATACTATCGTTAACGGATAATCCCCATTAATAACTTCATAATCTGGCATACCAAATGAATATTGAAACTCATATGTCACATTGGGTTCATCTTTAAATTGTACATATCCTTTTAATCTTAAAACATTATCAGTCATACGCAAAATAAATTGGTAAAATAATTGTCGATCAATGGCTGTTGTAAATGTGTATTGCATACTATTTATACCATGGTGATGAGAATGTGTATGTGTCATTACTAATTGATCACGAAATTGTGACATCTCATCGATATTAACTTGTCCATAAATAGTATATATTTTTGAACTATATTTGTTTACTTCGTTAAGTTGTTTTTTTAAAGTATCTCTGTCTTCAACAGTTATTAAATCTAATTTATTAACGACGAGCACATCGCTTACCTCGAGTTGTTCTTCCATGAGACGCTTTGTGGAGTCAGTATATTGTTGTCTTTGTAAAAAGCGAAGTGCATCAACAATACTAACAAAATGGGGACGTTCAACAAACTGAACTATGCGAGGATCTTGACACGCCATGATCAATTCAATAGGATGCGCGATACCAGTTGCTTCTATTATAATATGGTCCGTTTCATGGTTGTGACTGAGCATCTCAATTTGTTGAACTAAATCTGATTTCATATCACAACAAACACAACCATTCAATAATGGATACACTTTGACTAATTCACTCAAATGGTTACCATCTACATCAAATGATCCAAATTCGTTCATAATTACTGTTATTTTCTCATCAATTTTTAATAATTCATTAATATAATGTGTCAGGAACGTGGTTTTACCACTGCCTAAGAAACCGCTAACGATTGTGATTTTCAACTTTTCATTTTTATTATTTTTCATTTTAATATATCCTTTACTATTACAAACATTTTAATATATGATAACATAAATATTTAATTATCTTTTTACTTGATTTAATGTAAGATATCTTCTAAACTTTAAACATACTTTAATTTTAGCATGACATTGAATCATAGTGTTGTATATAAAACAAGCAACATAGATGGATTCCAATCCGAAAAAAAAGAGAATACGGATAGAATGTCTGGAGGAGAACTTTAATGTCTGAACAACATAATTTAAAAGAGCAGCTATGCTTTAGTTTGTACAACGCTCAAAGACAAGTTAATCGCTACTATTCAAACAAAGTCTTTAAAAAGTACAATCTAACATACCCACAATTTCTTGTTTTAACAATATTATGGGATGAATCACCTGTTAACGTCAAAAAGGTCGTTACAGAATTAGCACTTGATACTGGAACTGTATCACCATTACTCAAGAGAATGGAACAAGTTGATTTAATCAAACGTGAACGTTCTGAGGTAGATCAACGTGAAGTATTTATTCACTTAACAGACAAAAGTGAAATGATTAGGCCCGAATTAAGCAACGCATCTGAGAAAGTTGCAACTGCTTCTTCTTTATCTAAAGATGAGGTCAAAGAACTTAATCGTTTATTAGGTAAAGTCATCGATGCATTTATCGAAACAAAAGAAAAGTAATGTGTTGCTGTCATGAAACTAAAGTTAAAGGTTAAGTTTTAAATACATTGTACACTTAAACATATTATATAATAAAGGTGTGGACAGAATTTGAATTAAATTCATGTTCTTCCTGTGGTAACGAGAACTATGACTGAGAAGACTGAATACAAGTTCTTTTTCATCTTAGTCATCGACTACCAATATATAACAAAATCCTGAGACAAAATTTAGTGTCTTAGGATTTTGTTATATATGATTTAATTAAAAAATTTCATTTCGTTTCTATTCATTTCTATTACTTTTTTTAAATAACCGTCATGCTGCATTAATTCTTGATATGAGCCATTTTCTAATATTTCTCCATCATTCATGACTATAATTTTATTAAATCTTGGAAGTATTTCTAAATCATGTGTAGCTATGATGAGTGTTTGGGATAAGGATTCAATCAAATTTATAATTTTTTGGGTATTATTAATATCTAGTGCTGTAGTAGGTTCATCTAATATCCAAAAATCGGCCGAAGGTCTTAATAGCAATCTCGCTAAACTTAGACGTTGAGCTTCCCCACCTGATAAATTATGACCGTCTAACGTAACTATTCTATCTAAATTTAAATATTCTAATCCAACATCTCCGAGAACCTTTTTGAGATTATCATCTGATTGCTCAGAAAATAAATTATCACGAATTGTACCATCAAAAATATATTGAGATTGAAGCATTGCATTAAATGTTTGATATTTTTCATTGTCATTGATACTGTTCATATCTTTACCATTTAATCTCACTTTTCCCTCTTCTATTTGATATAGCCCAAGTAATACTTGAAGTAAAGTACTTTTACCTGATCCAGAAGGACCAATGATCGCTACCTTATCACCATATTCAAAGGTTAGATTAATCTGTTTTAGAATAGAGTGATATTGATGTTCATATTTAAAAGTGACATTTTTAATTTTTAATAAAACATTTTGCGAACGCTTTAAGTTTGTATGTTCTGAAGGAATTTTATACTTAGGTACAATAACCTCGTGTATCTCTTCAAGTGCCTGGTCTGTATCCGCTTTATAATATGCCACATTGCTCATAGGTACTGCTTGTTCAAATAAAGTTAATATCATCAATATAATACTTGTAATATAAATAGCATTGAGCTGACCATCATGAATCTGTTGCGCGCCTAACACTAAACACATAAATATTGAGAACATTGCAATTAAGTTTAACAAGTAGTCATAAATTGAAAGAAATCGGCGTTCCTTAAGTTGCATATCATCAAATTGTCGTAAAGCATGGGAAACTGTCTTTTTGAAGTCATCGCTACGATTGAAACGTTTTAATTCTTCATGACCTTCTTTATAATCATAATATCTTTTAAGAAATATTTTTTGCGTTTGAGTCACTTGTTGCTTTAATTTACGTGCTTTCTTAGCGCTTAACCAAGGAACAATCCATAAAGTTAATAACATACTTAAAGTAATCACTAATGCATGTAGAGGAGATAAAAACAACATAGTCATTACTGAAACAATTGCAGTTAATCCGATTACAATCGGTGGGTAATATACTCTCAGATATATGTTTTGTAAAGCTTCTACACGGCTTATCATTTTTGTAATAAGATCACTTGAATTAAATTTTCTATAGATATCTGGAACGACTGGATATAGCATTTTTAAAAATTGAACTCGTACATTACGTAACATTGTAAATGTCGTCTTGTGTGAAAGTAATCTTTCTATATAGCGTGTGATTGCTCTTAAAAATCCAAACAATTTAACAGATACAACTAAAATCATTAATGCATAGAGTGGCGTACCTAGCGCACTTTGAGTAATCATATAACCACTTAAAAAGAACATTGCTAATGCTATAATTCCACCTAAAACACCTACCATGATAGCGCATGTTAAATCTCTATCTATACTAAAATGAATACGTGATTTCATTGATCTATCGTCACCTCACTACGCGAAACAGAAATGATCGAGTCATCTTTTATAAGATGACCACTTTCGAGATATATACGCCGTGCTGAACTTCGAATGGTTGAATCACGGTGTGCAATAATAAACACTGTCGTTGTAGAAAAATGATGCTCTAATACTTGTTGTATGACCTTTTCAGTTTCAATATCTAATCCTATCGCTGGTTCATCAAAAATAACAATATCAGGTTTCAATAATAATAAACGACTTAACTCAATACGTCTCATTTGTCCACCTGATAACATTTCCCCACCTTCACCAATAGAAGTATAGATACCATATTTCAATGAAAGTACTTTCTCTTTTAACCCCACTTCATCAAGCACTTGAATCACTTGCGCATCACATATCTCATCATCATACATTGCAATATTATTTTTGATAGAATCTGCAAATATATATGGGCGCTGACTTAGAAATCCAATATTTAATGATGCTTGGTTAAATGAAAGTGTTCCATGTGTGGGTGTTACTGATTGACTAAGCAACTTAGCTAAAGTGGATTTCCCTGCACCACTCGGTCCCACAATAGCAACCTTTTCTCCTTTATTTACCGAAAATGAAATGTTTTTCAATGCCATATGATTACTATTAGCGTATTGAAAATCAACATGTTTGATTAAAACTTGTTCAAACTGTTTCTCATCCACTTTTAATGTAGGAGAGTCAGCTTTATCTTCAGATTCTAAAAATGAAAACACCACATCGCTAGAACCTTCACTTTGCTTGCCTGTATGAAATGCTTGACCTAAGTCTTTAATCGCATTATAAAATTCAGGAGCTAAAATAATCGCAATCGCTGCAGTCACAAAGTTGATATGGTTAAACACAACTAAGCTTAAAGCCACTTCCAATGCGACCAATCCAATCCCTAACATACTTATGAATTCAAGCATAAGTCCTGATAAAAAGGCACTTTTCAAAATACGCATTGTTAAATCTCTAAAACGTGTACTGTCTTTATAAAGTTGTTGCTCAGAATGTTTCGTTTGATTTAAAAGTTTAAATGTAATAAGACCTTTAGCAGTATTTAAAAAACGTTGACTAAACTGGTTTAAATATGTCATTTGATCCTTCGACTCATCTCTTGTTTTAAGTCCAAAAATAACATAAAACAATGGAATAAAAGGTGCGGTAACTATCATAATAATAGCAGTAGGTAAATGAACAAAACACATGGTAATAATAATAACGATAGGAATTAACATTGATTTAAAGACTTGAGGTAAATAACTCTGAAAGAACGGACCGATACCATCAATACTTTCAGTTAAAATATTTATTTCTTTACCAATTGAACGGACACTTTTCTTCAAAATCATTTGTTCTCTAAGCATATGTTTTATTTTAAATGCCAAATGATCTCCTAAAAATTGAATCAGCATATTAAATGTTGCCCTTAAAATAAGGGAGATAAAAATAACTGATAACAATAATAATAAAGATTGTTGTTGGTAATACAGTAAGTGATTTAAAAAGTGTGAAATTGAAATGTTTTGCACAACGACCGTAAAAGATAAAAAAACGCTCATGATTAACATGAGTGCGGGGTATAATTTATAACTTAAAACCATTTTTGTTAGTTTTTTCACAATAATCTCACCTACATATATTATAGAGTGTTTACAAAAAATTAAAATCATTTCGCTCACAGAATAATTCTAGTCATAACTTAATACATTTATAAGACTTTGGTCTAGTATTTAGATTGTAAACACCATCAATATGATTTTCTATGCTATGATAATATGGTATTTTGAGTACTAGTAATAAATTAATAGAGATAAGAAAGTGGGTAAAGTATGTTTTTACTTGAATTAATAAAAGGCATCATCTTAGGTATCGTAGAAGGACTTACCGAATTCGCCCCTGTTTCTTCTACTGGGCACATGATACTTGTCGATGATATGTGGTTAAAGTCAACTAATTTTCTCGGTTCTCAATCAGCATTCACATTTAAAGTTGTTATACAGTTAGGTTCGGTATTTGCGGCTGCTTGGGTATTTAGAGAACGCTTCTTAGAAATTTTACACATTGGTCAACATAAACCTGAACCTTCCACTTTAGGAGATAGACGTTCAAAACCACGACGTCTGAATTTAATACATGTATTAGTAGGTATGGTCCCAGCAGGGATTTTAGGATTTTTATTTGATGATTTAATTGAAAAATACTTATTTAGTGTTCCAACAGTCTTAATTGGTTTATTTATAGGTGCTATTTATATGATTATAGCTGATAAGTATTCTAAAACTGTTCAGCATCCTCAAAGAGTAGATCAAATTAATTATTTCCAAGCATTTGTTATTGGTATCTCTCAAGCAATAGCTATGTGGCCTGGATTTAGTAGATCTGGTTCAACGATTTCAACAGGTGTTCTTATGAAATTGAATCATAAAGCTGCATCTGATTTCACTTTTATTATGTCGGTACCTATTATGTTAGCTGCAAGTGGGTTATCTTTACTAAAACATTATGAGTACATTCATTTAGCACATATACCATTCTACATTTTAGGATTTTTAGCGGCATTTATTGTTGGATTAATTGCAATTAAAACATTCTTACACTTAATTAATAAAGTTAAGTTAGTCCCTTTTGCCATTTATAGAATTGTCTTAGTTATTTTTATAGCAATCCTATACTTCGGATTCGGTATTGGCAAAGGAATTTAATAAAACACACGTATGAAATATATTAGTCTATTTCAATAATATAGAAATGGTTGTATATCAACTTATTTTCAGTATGTTTACCATCATTACGTATAAAATTGAAATATTGTAAGATGTTTCAGGTTTTACTAGGTAATGAAAGTTACCAATCATTAAACTCTCGCCAGACAGGTGGGAGTTTTTTATTAAACTTATTGTTCCTTATATTTTCTTTATTATAAATAAAATGTACTTTGTTGCTATAAAGGTTTTTTAGTATGAGTACTAAAAAATATCGAATTTGTCTATTTTTTTAATTTACTTCATAGATAGGCACTAACATTTCACACACTTTATCTGTTCCCTCTTCCTCAATGTATCTCTCTATAATTGGTTCATTTCTCATACGCAAATGAGTTTCATTTAAAATATTTTCTAAATGACTAAAGAAATTCTCTATATTTCTTTTTGTATGACTAATTTTAAACACAGCATAAATGCCACCTATAAAATTTCTTTTAGATATTGTCTGATCATTTACTGTTTCATCTATTCTCAAAACAACGTCATATCTACATTGATTACTTTGAACGTGGAGAGGATTATCTAATGCTATACCTAACACACCGTATTTCTCAACATATTTCCAATAATGATGAGTATGAATCCAATGCTTAAAGGCCTTCATCATTTCAAAGTTTTTATCACTTTGATAAGTACCTATCATTCTCATATAAACGACGCTACTGTCATCCAATTTTTCAATCTTATATTTCATATTATCGCCTCCACTGAGAAAGTAACCCGAGTTAAAATTTTTTGCAATATGAATTTTAAAATTTTGTTATACAAAAAACGCTTTATGATGTTAATATGAAAAATTCATTTTCAACCATACAACTAGTATCAATCGTTTATTTTCATGTATCATAGGGTATGAAAAAGAATAGTAAAAGTTATGGAGGCAACGTGTATGGACAAAAAGAAACTCATTAAAACACTTATCAATGTATTACCAATCGTTATCGTACCATTAGTAACTGAACGTAAGCGTATTAAAAAACATCCAGATGTACAGAAAGTAACTAATGCTACATCTAAAGCAACTTCAAAAACAACATCTGCAATTTCAAATAAAGCTTCAGACGTCAAAGAGTACGTAGGAGATAAAAAGCAAGAATTTGATAATAAGCGTGAATTGAAGAAAATTGCGAAGGAAAATGATCCAGCTTACATTGAGAAAAAAGGCGAAAAATTAGCTAAACAAAATCGTAAAGAAGCAGACAAAATGGACAAAAAGCTTCAAAAGAATATTGAAAAACGTCATAAAGAAGAACAAAAACAACATGAAGCTAATCAGAAACAACGTATTAAAGACATGAAAAAATCTCAAAAATACGAAGAGCAAGTTGGCTTAACTCCTGGTAAAATAGATCACGAAATTGAGAAAAAAGGCGAAAAACTAGAAAAAGATAATCGTAAAGATATTAAAAAACTAGACAAAAAGCTTCAAAAGAATATTGAAAAACGTCATAAAGAAGAACAAAAACAGCGTGAAGAAGCAGAAAAAGCTAGAAAAAAAGAATTTAAAAAATATGAAAATTACGTGGCTGACAGTGTCGTAAAACAACATAAGGAATCAAATCATTCTTAACCATGAAGACTAACGTAATTATAGATGGAGATGCTTGTCCTGTTGTTAATTCTGTCATTGAATTGACGAAAGGGACAGGCATTTTTGTTACGATTTTAAGAAGTTTTAGCCATTTTTCACAACAAATACAACCCGAACATGTAAAAACTGTATATGTTGATGACGGTCCCGATGCGGTAGACTATAAAATAGTCGAACTTGCTAGCAATAATGATATCGTCATCACACAAGATTATGGACTTGCCAGTCTACTGATAGACAAAGTACATACTGTCATGCATCATAAAGGAAATATTTATCACTCAGACAACATCCAAAGCTTATTAGATCAAAGATATCTAAATGCTCAAATAAGAAGACGAGGTGGTCGTCACAAAGGCCCTCCTCCCTTCACAACAGAAGATAGACTTAAATTCGAGCAGGCTTTTAGAAAAATCATTAATCAAATCTAGGAGGCATATTATGAAAAGAATTGCTGTTTATTGTGGTGCAAGTAAAGGAAAAGACCCGTCTTACGTTAAAGAGGCATACGAATTAGGAAAATATATGGCTGAACAAGGATACGAGCTTGTATTCGGAGCAGGATCAGTCGGCATTATGGGAGCGATTCAAGATGGCGTACTTGAGCATGGTGGTAAAGCTATCGGCGTCATGCCTAAAATGTTAGATGAACGAGAAATAACAAGTCAAAAAGTAAGTGAGCTTATATTAGTAGATTCTATGCATGAGCGAAAAAATAAAATGACTGAACTTGCCGATGCTTTTATTATGGCTCCAGGTGGCGCTGGTTCATTAGAAGAATTTTTTGAAATGTATAGTTGGGCTCAAATTGGTATACACCAAAAGCCTATTGGTGTATTTAATTTAAATGGATTCTTTGAGCCACTACAACACTTAATCGACCATATGATTAAAGAAGGATTTATTGATGAGAAATATCAAAAACTTGCCCCATTATATGATACTAAAGAATCACTCATCGAAGGACTTAAACATTACAAACCGTTAGGTGTACGTACATACGATTAATAACGTAAAAAGTAGAGAACCCACAAATGATTTCCTCTAAAGAAACATTTGTGGGTATTTTTCAATAAAATTATCAAACTCTTTCATCTTTATTAAAATTTATCTTAAAATTAAGTATCAAATAAACATAATCGTATCTTATTTAAGTAGAAATTTGGTAATTAATAACTTTGTAGTTTATATTATTAACTTATTATTCTTCAGTTCTTTATTATATGGATGATCATTTTCAATTATACAAAAACTACAAATCCCATTTCATGTAGGCGCTTTTATGAGTCATAATTTTCATTTTTACAAGAACTACTAACTTTCCTTTCAAGAAGGAAGTAGCTCTTTATAATATCTTACATGACGTTTAAGGGGATGGTATTTACTAAGATTCGGATATTCAAAATTGTCTAAAAAAGTCATTCCTAATTTTTCCATGACTTTTCTAGAGGGCAAATTATTTTCAGAAGTAAAACTATATAATTCTTTAATTCCTTTATCTCTAGCATATTTCATTACGGCTTCCGCCCCTTCTGTAGCTAGACCATTTCCCCATACTTCTGGAATTAGCCTCCACCCTATTTCATAAAACGGTAACTCTTTAAAAGGGTAATGGCTATCTTTTGATACGTAATTCACACCTATAAAACCTAACCATTCTCCCGTCTCTTTCAACTCGACAGCAAATAAACCTAGGCCACTTTCTTGTATTATGCTATCCATATTTTCCATGTCTATCTCAGAACGACGATAACTAAGTAAACTAGGGAAGTATCTACGTACTTGCGTATTAGCATTCATTTTTTGAAAGGGTAATAAATCTTCGGTTTTCCAATCTCTTAAGTTTAAACGTTCAGTTTCAATATAAATAACCATCTTAAACACTCCATTTAATCGAAAATGTTTATTTTGCCTATATTTTAATATAAAATTAACGCGTTATGAAGTTTTTAACTCTACTCATATCGCGTTATTTAAACATATATTCTTTTTTATATTTATTAGTTTTTAGAAATATAACTAATCAGTTTAATGTGTACCGGTATTTCTTTCAAACGATCACTTTGATTTTTAGGTGCAACAAACGTCGCATCAATAAAATCATTTTGGTGATTAAGGTGGTATGTTGCCACAAATGTATCTGTATCTGATTCAAAGTTAGGCAAATGTGCAATGACTCGTTTAATATCACCTGTTGTATCTTTAATAGTTCGACCAGTCAGATTCTCTAACTCACGACCTAACTCTACTAATGTCATCTTTTTACCTTCTAAAATATTAAAATCTTGTTCATGCATCGTTCTTCTCTCCTCTTAAAGCTATCAACTATTCGCTATCTTCCAATCTAAATGTTTGTTAAACTCACTAATACCTATTCGCCACATATAATACCCTTCTCATTTCGTATTCAAACGTTAGGAATAACTACTATCATTCTTGTCGATGATTATTTTTTCTATTATCCTCTGATGGCTTCTGCTGTGTATGTGGTTTAGAGGATTGACCGTCATGTTCATCTTGATTGCTTTTTATTTTGTTAGTTTGATCATCATGATTAGCAGATGTTGATTGATTATTTGAAGACTTTTCTTTTGCATCATGATTATCTTTATTTTTCTTATCTCGGGATGTGCTTTTAGCAGGTAATTCGTTTACATCTTCTTGGAGACTATCCTGTTTGTGTTTAAGCTTATCCTTTTGCTCTTGTAACTTTTTCTTCTGCTTTTTTAAATCTTTATTTTCTTTTTTTAATTGGTCAATGCTTTTTTCTAAAGAAGCTTTTTCGTTACTTTTACCACATGCAGTTAACACCAATGTTGTAATTAATAGTAAGGTTAACCATTTTTTCATGATAGACTCCTTTGTAGTTACTCATCGATACACTTTATTTTAACATGGTTTTTTGATTTAATCATTTTTTAACATAAAATATCAATTCATTTCATTACATTTAATTTCACAAAGTAACATATATATTTAATGGGAAATTATTTACTCTTTATTTATAAAAGTTTACTTTTATTAAAGCTATATTTTTAGTTATGATATCATTCGCGCTTTTTTATCAAAATTAAACGATATTTGTGTGAAATAGAAAAAAGATTTACAATTCTTATCATTTTGTGCAATAGCCGTTTGAACTTGTATAAGAGTAATGATATACAGGTAATAATTATGATATGATTGTGTTTATCATACTAATCATCATGTTTTTAAATGATAATTTAGCTTAGTTATCCTTTTTAAAGTAGTATTTATTTATGAATTTAAAATTTAAGGGAGTATTTTATTATGAAATCCACTGCGCAATTAACAAAGGAGAATAATGTCAAAGCTTTACGACTGAACAATACCGATCGTGAAATATTTGAAAATTACATGACATATGTGCGTGCTGACTTACGTGTTAACCCTCATGATTCAGAATTAATGTTAAACCGTACTTTGAAACACTTAATTCGTGCAGGTGACACTGGAATGCTTGCGATGGAGTTTTTCAACCATGATCCTAAAGCACATGCTAAAAAAGAGATAAGAGCACTCCCAAATGAAACATTTAAAAACATTTTTAAATATATAAGTCATAACTTCATTCTTTTAATAGGTATTTTTTGTTTTCTCAAAGGATTGATTGGCTTTTTTATAGGGGGCGATAGTAATTTACTATATTTTTATACGTTTCCCCTAACTGTCATTATTGGTTTAGTAATTATATTTTTATTTATTTGGATGAACTTTAAAACGGTACAATTACAGTGCTTTAACAACTCTTATTGGACCTGGTGGCTCACCTATGGTGTCATTGCATTATTATTAATCACTCTTTTTTATGTTTTTTTTATACCGCAATCATTTTTAGCGTTTGGACCATATATTAAAGTTAGTAATTGGACTTTCATCATTATTGCGATAATAATCACCCCTATTTCATTTTATGTGAATCATCACTTTTATAATAAAGAAGCAAATACACGCATATAAAAAGACTTACACTCAAAACGTTTGTTTTGAGTGTAAGTCTTTATTTGATCTCAATTTAATTTATTAGAAAGACATCTAAAAAGAACCAAATAACCATCACAATCATTATTAGACCTTGAGCAACTGTACTCGCTAAAAATGCAATCACTGAGCCAAAACTCACCTTTATAGCTTGTTGAAAGTTAAATCCTTGAACCAATTCAACAATGAACACAGCAACAAAAGGAATAATGATAATACCAAAGGGAGGAAAAACGAAACACCCTACAATCACACCTATGAGCGCTGTGTATTCACCTATTTTACTTCCTCCAAAACGATTGACGAAATATTTATTCATCACAAAATCGGCTACTAATATCATAATGGTAAAGATGATCATTGCAACATAAAAAATCCACGATAATCTTCCATCATGAAAACCAAATTGATAAATTAAAAACCCAATCCATAGCATTAAAAGTGATGGTATCACCGGTTTAATTAAACCAATAAATGCTAATGCAAAGGCTATAATAATTAAAATCCATAATATCGCTGTCATCTCTATCTACTCCACATCTTCTATTGTAATTTTTTGATCTTTCGTAAACAAGATGAGTATCATCCCTACGAAGATAGAACTTGCTGAGACAAAGAATACATTTTCCAAACCAACCCAATGACTCATCACACCACCTAGCAAATTACCACCAAGTTGTCCTATTACCATGGCATTGGCAAAAAGTGTTGATGCATAACCAGGAAAATCAGGAAGAATATCTTGAAAATAACTAATCCCAAGACCTAGTAATATTGCTAGAAAGATGGCTAAACATATTTGCCCAACAAGCATCATATGAAAATTTTTAAATACACCAATACTAAAGTAAAATGCGCCACCAAATACAGAGCCAATGATCAATAAAGTTCGAGTTGGCAATTTAGCTGATAATATACCTAAAATAACCATAAACGGCACTTCTAAACCCGCACATAAACTTGCTAAATAGCCTACATACCTTTCTTTTTCATTTAAATAATCTGTCACAAAAAGTGGCATATTCATCGTATACATCCATTGCCCAATATGAAGTAATATAAACGCTATAAATGGAATAAATAATGATTTATCTTTAAACATATTTGGTGCAATTTTCTCAATATGCTGTTGTTCAGAAATTTGATTTTTCACCGGTAAATTTTTATAAAAAAACACTTGTAAAATTAAAGTAAATAAAATAATAGCTATTGTGCCACCAAATAATCCAGAATAACCTTTTAACTCAATAAGTTGCGCACCTATAAATGGCCCAAATAAAAAACCAAGTGAAAATATTGAACGTAAAACAGTATTAGCAAACTTAGCACGATCACGTGAACTTGAAGCATTGATTGATTCCCTGGCAGAGGCATACAATTGTGGCATTGCTGGTGCAAATAAACCTTGAAACAGCGCATATAGCACGATGAACAACCATATTTGATGAACGTAGAAATAAATTGAAAAGCTCACTGCCCCCATAAACAAAGCAGTGATGATTAGAATCTTTCTATTAAGGTGATGTGTATCAGAAAACCTTGCAATAATGGAATTGACTATAAACTGACTTATCGCAGCAAGTGCAAGTAGCAGTCCATATTGTGTCGTCGTCATCCCCAAATCTTTTGTAGCAAATAAAATTAAATAAGGTACAGTCACTGCTATTCCCATACCTAGTAACAACATATTGACCACAAACAATTTATAATTCTTTATTTGCAATAATGCTGTAAACATCTTCTCGACCTCTATCCTATTTTTAGATTGCAGTTACACAACAAAATTTAGCCTCAATTACCTAATAAAGTTCAACATTAAATTTACGAATGCGTCTACTTGAGGAAGTTGTAGCATACTTGCGTCATAACTCATGTATGTTGACCGAATAAGCGGCTTTTTATCAATAGTGACTTTTTCAAATTCAAACATGTTCTTGTCGATATTTTTTATCATAATTTTTGGTAGTATTGTTACCCCTACACCACTAAGCAACATTTCTTTACATGTGGCAACTTGATCAACTGTGATCGTCGCGTGATAATCATGTCCCAAATGATTGTTATACCATTGTTTAATTTGATTAATATAAATTGGATCTGCTTGAAATTCAATAAAAGGCAGTTTAGTTACATCTTCCTTACGATCCTTAGGATATATAAAATAATGCTCATCGTTAAATAAATGTGTATTCGATAAATTCATTACTTTATTTCCACGTGTAATCATCACATGGTAGTCTCGATGATGCGCTTTTATTTGTTCAGTAGATCCTACTTGAACCTGAATCTCCACATTAGGAAATTGCGAATTATAAAGACTCAATACTTCAGGAAGTAATGTTTGTCCAATAAGCGAAGAGCAACCGATTGAAATTGTACCGTTCACTTCACCGATATGTGCTTGTATTTTATCAAAAAATAAACGCTCACGTTTGAGCATATCACGCGCATGTTCAATAATCATTGAACCTTCAGTCGTAGTAATGAGCTGTTTTTTTGTACGAATAAAAATCTCAACTCCAAATGCTGCCTCAATTGCTTTTAAACGTTGAGTAACTGCAGGTTGAGATATATATAGAATTTCTGCTGCTTTGCGCAAAGTTTTTGTCTCATCTAAAGTAATGAGCAAACGATAATCATCTATTTTCATAGCGTCCCCCTACATATGTTTATACTTTAATCTTAGTGAAACGACTTAACTTACCATCATCGATAAATTGATTAAAATAGTTAATGTCGTCGGTGTGATTTCTTTTTAGCTTTATAGGGACGTTTATGTTTCATTTTCTGTGCTTTATGATTGATTTTATGATAACAACGCATAACCTTATCTTGTATTTCTGAAAAATTATCTTCTATTTCAATCATTAATTGATGGGCGATAATATAAGCCTCATGATATTGCTTCTTTGAAATTTGTTTATTTTGTAGTGCGTACATTAAATCATCTTCATCTACAAGTTCATACTCACCATTAGGTAGAACGAGAACGTCTAAACATAAATCGATGGTACGTGCATTTCCTTTTTGAGTAATGTTCTTTATATTAATGTCAAAATAATATTCTAATGGATTACCTTTATTATCAAACATGACAGTTATACTATACCGCTTCTTATCCGGTAGTATCTGTAACCATTTATAATTGTCATCTGCAACTATTATGTTTTGTCCAACTACCGTCACCTCTAAAGGCTCACGAACCTTTTTCATCGTGACCAAGCCTATAATACCTTTAAATCTATTATTATTAACTTTAACCTCTGTATATTCTCTCTCTACCAGGCGACGCCAGTGACGTTTGTCTATATATTTTACTTTCACAGTCACCAACTCCTTGCTTTTATTATATTAAACTAGGGTGTCAATGTCATCTTAAGTCTCAGATAAATGCTGTTTACATAAATGTTCTTATTAAATCATTAAGACTATTCTACTATAAATAGATGTATTTTACTTAAAATAGATAGAAATACTAGGTTTTATCACATGAATATTGAAATTAAAAAAACAAATGTGAACATAAAAATAAGCAACGAGTGACAGAGTCATAAACACTGTTACTCGTTGCTTGATAAAATACCTATTTTATATAATGGTAAAACAATCATTAAAATTCTATTGCGCTTGATGTTGTTTTTTCTTAATAGTTAAGTACTTTAACCCTAATGCAAATAAACCATAACCTAAAATGCCTTGCATTAATGTTTTGCACAAAGATTTCTTCGTTGTTAAGCGATCAGAAATAAATGTACTTACTAAATAAAGAAAAAACACTTTTACATATCTTGGATTCATTTTCATTATATGACCTTCTTTAAAACTATACTTGAACACTTAAACGAGGAATAAATGTTTCAAAATGAACATGATTCATATCATAATTTAATTCTTTAAGGGAATTTATAATTGAATGTAAGAAATTCGTACCACCGCAAATATAAATTTCAGGTTGTTCACTTAAATATTGTTCTAATTCTTTAGCTTCTAAATAACCTTCTTTATCTTTCACGTGTAAATGTAACTGTGCTTGCTCATGATTAGCTGTAATACTATCAAGTTTTTGAGCAAATGGTCGTTCATCTTCTGTTACAACCGCTTGAATCATTTGAGTTGGAACGTTTAATGAAGCAGCTTTTTTAAACATTGAAACTAATGGTGTCATACCTACGCCAGAACCAATAAACAATTGCGGTCTTTCAGTATTTTCTATTGAAAAACCACCAACAGGAGCAGATAGATTAATCATGTCACCTTCTGATATTTCATCATGTAAAATTGTTGAAACTTCACCTTCATGTTCAGTAGTCACATCACGTTTCACACCAAATATTAAGTGATTTTCATCTCCATCTATGATTGAATAATGACGTTTAGCTCTATATGGTAACTTTTCACTAGAAACATCTACGGTAATGTATTGACCCGGTTCGAATTGACTTAAATCATATTCGTCAGATTCAACTGTGAAAGATTTGATGTCACTTGTTTCTTGTGTAATGTTTGTGATTTTAAATGGTTTAAAACCTTTCCATAACATATGGTTGTATATTTCTTGCTCTAATTTGATAAATACATCTGCAATTTCTCCATATGCTTTTGCCCACGTTTGAATTACTGGGTCGTCACTTTCTAACCCTGTCACATCTTGAATTGCAGCAAGTAAATTTTCACCTACAATTGGATAATGTTCGGGATAAACTTGTAAAGCACAGTGCTTATGTGCCACAGGCATAATTGCTGGCTTAATTGCACCTAAATTATTAATGTTCATTGCTGCAGCTAGTACTGCTTGTGCTAATGCAGCAGATTGCATACCTTTCTTTTGGTTTGTTTGGTTAAACATATTTAATAATTCTGGGTTAGCCTCAAACATCTTTGGATAAAAAATTGAAGTAATCTCAGTTCCTTTATCTTGTAATAATGGTACAGTTTGTTTAATAATATCTTGCTCTTTTTCAGTTAGCATGATTCATTCCTCCCTCATTTCTAATTATGATAGTTATTATGCTATTTTTCAAAGTATAAATTTATGAATTGTAAACTTTTTATTATTATTTGAATATTTTATGAAGTTTATCTTTATGATTGATTCAATTTTTTACTTTTCATCTATACTAAATATTAAGGAGGAGTTTTTATGATTAAAAAAGAAGATATTGTTGCAGATGTTGTAACAGATTTTCCTAAAAGTGCAGATATATTTAGAAATGAAGGAATAGATTTTTGTTGTGGCGGGCAAGAGAGTATCGCTTCTGCTGTCAATCATAAACCAAATATTGACTTAAATTCCTTGTTAAATAAGTTGAATCATATTGATAATACAGAAAGTAACAGTACCATTAATCCTAAATTTTTAAATGTTGAATCTCTTATACAATATATACAATCAGCTTATCACGAAACGCTTAAAGAAGAATTTAAGAACCTTACACCTTACGTGACTAAATTGACAAAAGTACATGGTCCTAGTCACCCATACTTATTAAAATTACAAGACTTATATCGCGAGTTTCGTGATAGTATGTTGGATCATATACGTAAAGAAGATGAGGAGGACTTTCCTAAACTCATTCAATATAGTCAAGGACAAGATGTACAAAATATTAAAATCATATTAGAAGATTTAATTAATGACCACGAAGATACTGGACAATTATTAAAGGTTATGAATCAACTAACCTCTGATTATCAAGCACCAGAAGAAGCATGTGGAACATGGAAGCTTGTTTACCAAAGATTACAAAATATCGAACATCAAACACACCAACATGTACATCTTGAAAACCATGTGTTATTTAAAAAGGTAAGTTAATTAATTAAGACTTAGGCTTCATTTAATTAACTGCGTGCACATGTCAAAATTCAAATTGAATTCGTTGCCACACGTCCAGAAGCCCGAACCCCAACTTGCTTTGCTTGTTGAATTTCCCGATGAAATTCTCTGTGTTGGGGCCCCGAACCCCAACTTGCTTTGCTTGTTGAATTTCTCGGTGAAATTCTCTGTGTTGGGGCCCCGAACCCCAACTTGCTTTGCTTGTTGAATTTCTCGGTGAAATTCTCTATGTTGGGTTCTAAAAAAATTGAAATTGTCATATTTTAATTTAGTTATCGACTGTCAATATATTAAAAAACCTGAGACTATTACCGATGTCTCAGGTTCTTCTACTTAATATATATTCTATTAATCATCTTGAGATATAGCTAATCTTTTTATTATGTTTTCATATTGCGGATATTGAGGAATCAAAGATTCTTGTGTTAAAAGTTCAAAATGCTCGTATTCAAATCCAGGTTGACACATACATCCAACTAGACTATATCCTTCTGCGTTATCTAATGTAGAGGCAAAAATTGTCCCTTTAGGCACACAGTATTGTAAACACTCACCACAATCTATATCTCTACCTAATTTAACAGTTTGATATTCACCTTTTGGGGTTATCATATGAATCTTCAACGTCTGGCCAGCATGATAATACCATACTTCATCTGCATCTATTCTATGAAAATGTGATATATCGTGCTGTGTTAATAGAAAATAAATACTGCTAAAAGACGCTCTTCCATTACTGTCGCCTCTCATTGTCTCTTTAAAATATCCGCCTTCTGGATGCGAAATTAATCCCAACCGATTTATCCAATCATCAGCAGTCATCATTATTTTAAATCTACATTATGGAAAACATTTTGAACATCTTCCAAGTCTTCAAGTGCATCGATTAATTTTTCAAAAGTAGCTTGATCCTCTTCAGACAACTCAATATCAGTTTGAGGTAACATTTCAAACTCTGCTACTTTGAATTCCTCAACGCCAGCTTCACGTAATGCATCCTGAACTTGTGCAAACTGATCTGGTTCTGCGTAAACAATAGTCAAGCCATTGTCATCAATTACATCTCTGACATCAATATCTTGCTCCATTAGTGTTTCTAAGACTTCATCTACAGATTTGCCTTCTACACCAAAGGTTGCAGTATGGTCAAACATATAAGCTACCGAACCAGATACCCCCATATTTCCTCCATTTTTACCGAACGCAGCACGTACATCTGATGCTGTACGATTTACATTGTTTGTTAATGCGTCAACAATAAGCATTGAGCCATTCGGACCAAAACCTTCGTATCTTAAGTGATCGTAGTTTTCATCACCAGCGCCTTTAGCCTTATCAATAGCTCTATCAATAATATGATTAGGTACTGAATATGTTTTTGCACGTTCTAATACTAATCTTAAAGTTTGATTTGACTCTGGATTAGGCTCACCAGATTTTGCAGCTACATATATTTCTTTACCAAATTTGGCATATATTCTACTAGTATTTTTATCTTTTTGGGCTTTTTTCTCTTTAATGTTGTTCCATTTACGTCCCATAATGTCATCTCACTTTCATCATCTATGTACCATATTATATATTTAGCTACCGCCTTTGTAAAATCTGTGAATATGTTACAAACATTGTTAAATCAATCATTATAGATACCTATTGTTCAGCATAATACAATAAACATTCTTAATAAAAAACTGTCATCAAAATAAAACTTTTGACGACAGCAAACTCATTTTATGTAGCTTGATTCATTTCGACACTTCTCTATACATTTTGTATAGTGATTAAAATGTCGTTAACAACTTAAGAATTTTTCAACATCTTCAAATAAAGCATCAAATTCACTCATATTATTTTCATCCATATATAGAAAAATTTTTTTTTCATCTCTATTCGATCTTACTTTATTTAACTTTTCTTTGTCTATCAATCTTCTAATAGACATCAAAATCTTAGTTCTACTAATATCTAACTCTCCAGTAGCCAGTTTTAGAAAAGTTTGCATAAGAATTCGCTCATCTAAGCAATATTTTTTAGCTAAATATAGTACAGCAAGATCGTTTAACGTCAACTTATATTTTTTATCTATATATCCAGATAATGCTTTATATTGTTTGTAAAATTCTAGTAATTTAATTAATTTCTGCTCATTCAAAATCTGCACCTCCAAATATAAGTGACAATGCATATATCATTATCTTAAATATTTGGATAATTGTCTTTGACATTTGTTTTTAAACAATTGTCAAAATTACGAATAAACACAATTTAAGTTGTGCTACGTCTTTTATTTATTTTACCTTTTTTATATATTTCAACTAAATATACTGCATTATATTTCATTCTGATTTTCAATGGGCCCTTTTTAAAGTCATGTTCCATAATGTTCATGTATGGTCTAAAGTTCTCCTCAACTCTCATCAAGAACGGTGTAGACCAAACATATTTATGACGTAAATTTTGAGAAATCATATGATTAATATTGCCACCTTCATCATCAACTTTAGCAATCACACAAATATATTCATCTATTAACGCTTCATCTTCAAAATTAATCCATATATCAACATCTTTAAAGTCGCTCTCATTCGATTCACTTTCAATCACACGCCAATCATATAAGTAGAGGTAATATTGATCAGTATTTTCAATAATATTATAGAATCGTTGTTGAATTTGATTTTGATTAATCATCCAACTCAAATGATTAAAAATCAGGCCAAAAGTTGTTTTAAACCCATTCTCATCAAATAAATGTACAGCGTTAAAGACTTTAGGATTTGAAAATACATTTAATCCGTAGCCTTTAAAATGTTTTTTTAGTTTTGAAATTGCTTGAAATAGTAATGGTGCACTATTACTTAAATCAATTTCATTATTATTCAGTAATTGATGATTGTATAAATTTAGAAAAATTAAATTTTCACTACTAAAGTCAAACTGCTTTAAATCATCTATTAAATGCTTAAGTTGCAGGATATTTTTGAGTAATAAACCTTCCTCATTATCAAGTAAATAGGGTGACTTTAATCTAGCATTATCAATATAAAGATAGTCAAATTTTAAACGCTTTATTTGTGAAGCTAATGATTTAAATTGTGCAGTGTCATTAAACATACAACTAATATCTAAACCTATTTTATATTCCAATTTGATGTTTTGTATCTTCAATATATTACGATAAATTTCTCGAATACTTTTTTCGTCCAAATTAAATATAAATTGCACATTGTAATCTGAAACAAAACGTTTATTCATATTTTTTAAGTTATCATATTGATATGTAAAAAGTTGATTGAGTTCATATATTTGCTCGATTTTATCGATGCTAAATGCAACGTGCAAGTGATATTCAATAATAATTTTAATGATACCATTCATCTCTTCTTGAGAGAACGTATTTTTATATTGGCATAAGTTAGGCATAATACAAAAAATAATTTTTGAACCTTCATACCCTATTTTTTTATGAATACCTTGCAAAAACAACATTTTAATTTCGTCAATTGAATTAATTTGAACGACAGAATAAAACGTTGAAACATTAGAAGTTGGATATTGGTCAATAACAATTTCATCATAATTATCTAACTCATTCGTTGGCATTTTAGAACATATTAATGATTGGACACGTGATTTTAAGTGTTCTGAAACATCATCATCAGAACATCCATTATACTTATCATATTTTTTCATTGCACGATATGCATTGGGTGTTACACTTAAATAATTTTTGAATTGTCTGGAATATGTAGATGCATTACTAAATCCTAACGTTTCACTAATTTGGCTTATCGTTTTAGTTGTCGTAAGTAGCATCTCTATAGATTTACTAATTTTAAGTGTATCTATATATTTTTTAAATCCCATACCTAATAACAAATGAAACTGCGTAGAAAGATTGGACTTAGAAACATACAACTTATTGGAAATATCTTTTAGGGTCAGTCTTTCTTCGATGTGATTATATATATAATTCAATTCATCCTTTAACTCACCATAATAATCATACATATATTGGTCTTCAGCAATTTTTTTGTCAATAATAGCTTCATTAGCAAGAATATGAACAATTTTATTGATAATATCTTGTTCTTTATCCACATTACCATCTAAAAAATTCAACGTAAGTTGAGCAACTAGTTCTTTAATTTCGTTCTTAGATTGTATTAAATCCGAAGTATAATGGTAATTGAAAAAAGAATAGCCTAACTCTGTAAACCAATCACTAGAAATATATACTTCTAGTGTGATGCCATTGTCACTGATACTAAACACATCCATATTATTCACAATATATAACTCATCTGTGAGTATCCTTTCTTTCATAAATTGTTGAAAGTACATACTCCCTTCGATAGGCCAAAATAATAAAATGCCGTCTTGACATCGTGTTGCCGTATATTCTTTTTTTGAAAGTATATGCAAACAAGAATTTGCCATATCTTTACCTCTTTCCCTCAGTCTTTTATGCCCATACCAATTCATGTAAATTTTCACAAGTATCAGAAAACAATCTAACACAACATAAAAAATAAATCAAAAAGAAAAATGATGTATTTAATCATTTTTTTATTTTTGTTCTTTACCTTTTCTAATTAGATACAAAAAAGATGTGTCGTGTTGAGAGTTCAACATTAAATGAAAAACTCAGAAACTCTCTGATAGAGAAACACGATCACATCTTTTAATTCCTTCATGATCTCTTTAGTTTTTAAAGCGATTTGCTAAACTAAGTATATCTTCGATGATATTTAATAAGTTGATAAACAAATTAAATCCCATTTCTCTTGGTGAGAATTGACCTCTTTTCATTCTATTAAAATCGTATAAAGTATAAAGGAGAAACAATAATAAGCTCACTATTGTAATAACAGTATGAAAAATTGGATTATTAATAAATATCCCTATAATCCCAGCTATAATTAGCGCAATTAATGTCACAAACAGATATTTTCCCATACTCGAAGCGTCTTTTATTAAAAAGTAACCCACAATACCAAAAGCTATAAATGCACCAATAGCAAGAATAATATTTTTATAGAATACTTCTGCTCCTAAATTTTGTAAGTAAGTCGTAAAAAGAGCATACGAAAGCAACCCTACAATAATGGCGTATATATGGGAGATCACTAAACCATATTTTCGCGCACGTTTAATAAATAACGTTGCTAATATCAGAATTAACAATCCTAGAGACAATGGTTTTCTCCATGACATGGGAAGATATTGTCCAAAATAACAACCAATCCCAAAAATTATCCAATAATACATAAAATATAACCATACTTTTGCATAGGCATGTGTTTGGTTCTTATCTTGAGATTGTCTTTTATGATCAGTTGATTGGTGTGTCGATTGTGACATTATAATAACTCCTTTTCTATATTAAATAATTGGGTAATAAAAATTTTACAATACTATAAAGAATTACAAAAGTATTTAAGTTCATAAATTCTAAATATATAGAAGTTTTAGAAAACTCATTACAATGAACTTTACTTTATTACAATTTATCTAATAAATATTAAGAAAAGTAAAGAAATATGTCTTATAAATAGCGATATATCAACTTTCTTTAATAAATGTTCAGAACAATACATTATTTTAACAATGTTACAAGATAATAACAAAGCCCACAAAGTCAAATATTTTTGTTAGTATGGGGTACGTAATAAAAAAACAAAAAGTTAATGTACGGAGACTTGTCGGGACAATTATCTAAATCATTAAACTTAAATCAATTAAATCTTTGTTATATTTAAGGAGGAGTTACTTTGAAAAAGTTAGCCTTTGCAATTACAGCCGCTTCAGGCGCAGCAGCAGTTCTATCACATCATGATGCTGAAGCTTCTACACAACATAAGGTTCAATCTGGAGAATCTTTATGGACTATTGCTCAACAATACAATACTTCAGTAGAAAGCATTAAGCAGAATAATAATCTTAGCAACAATATGGTATTCCCAGGACAAGTTATTAATGTAGGTGGAAGTGCTTCACAAAGTACTAGTTCAAACACTTCTTCAAGTTCAGCATCTTCACATACTGTAGTAGCAGGTGAGTCATTAAATATCATAGCTAATAAATATGGTGTTTCAGTTGATGCATTAATGCAAGCAAATCATCTAAATGGTTATTTAATTATGCCTAACCAAACATTAACTATCCCTAATGGTGGTTCTGGTTCAGGATCAGGTGGTACAGCAACTCAAACTAGCGGTAATTATACTTCACCTTCATTCAATCATCAAAACTTATACACTGAAGGTCAATGCACATGGTATGTGTTCGATAAACGTTCTCAAGCTGGTAAACCTATCAGTACTTACTGGTCTGATGCAAAATATTGGGCATCAAATGCAGCGAATGATGGTTATCAAGTTGATAACACACCATCTGTTGGTGCAATTATGCAAAGTACACCTGGACCATATGGCCATGTAGCATACGTGGAACGTATTAATGGTGATGGTAGTATTTTAATTTCAGAAATGAATTATACAAATGGTCCATACAATATGAACTATCGTACTATCCCAGCTTCAGAAGTATCTTCATATGCATTTATCCACTAATCATTGATGATTAATGATTTTACTACAAGGTAAAGGAGCATACCTTGTAGTTTTTTTATTTTATATTTTAGGCAATTCAAATAAA